>DASUTW010000333.1:0-13995 GCA_036374395.1 Actinomycetota bacterium | reverse complement strand
CTGCCCCTGTGCAGGACCGCGTCCGGGGCCCCCCACGCCCTGGCCCGGATGAGCGAGCGAGGCCTCCGCGTGATCGCCGTAGCCGCCCGGGATCTCGCGGGCGGTCCCGGGCCGGCCACGGCAGAGGAAGCCGAGCGCGAGCTGAACCTCCTCGCCCTGATCGGCCTGGAGGACCCCCCGCGTCCGGAGGCCGCCGAGGCGATCGCGGCCTGCCGGCGTGCCGGGATCCACGTGGCGATGATTACCGGCGACCACCCGACGACCGCGGCCACGATCGCAGACGAGACGGGGCTGCGGGCGCCCGGCGCTCCCGTGCTCGTGGGCTCGGACCTGCCGCCCGACGACGGGGCCCTCGGCGAGCTCGTCGACCGGGACGGCGTCGTGATCGGCCGCGTGGATCCCGAGGACAAGCTCCGGATCGCCCGCGCGCTGAGGAAGCGGGGGCACATCGTGGCGATGACCGGCGACGGCGTCAACGACGGGCCGGCTCTCCACGAGGCCGACATCGGGGTGGCCATGGGTCGCTCGGGGACCGACGTGGCCCGAGAGGCGGCCGATCTCGTCCTCCTGGACGACGACTTCGCCACGATCGTCACGGCCGTGGAGGAGGGGCGCGCCATCTTCGCGAACGCCCAGCGGTTCCTCACCTACCATCTCACGGACAATGTGGCGGAGCTCACGCCGTTCTTGGTCTGGGCCCTCTCGGGCGGGAGCTTCCCCCTCGCCCTGGGCGTCCTGCAGATCCTCGCCCTCGACCTGGGCACCGACACGCTCTCGGCCGTAGCGCTGGGCGCGGAGCCCGCGGAGCCGAGGACCCTCGAGCAGCTGCCGGCCAGGGGACGCCTCCTGGACGGAGGGGTGGCCAGGCGTGCCTTCGGCGTCCTGGGGCCGGTCGAGGGCCTGATGGGGATGGCCGCCTTCGTCGTCTCGCTCCTGGCGTGGGGCTGGCGGCCCGGCGACCCCTTCCCAACGGGGGCTCCCCTGCTGGCGGCCTCCGGGGCCACGTTCATGGCGGTGGTCATCGGGCAGACGGCCAACGCCTTTGCCTGCCGCAGCGCGACCCGGTGGCCGGGGGCGCTGGGCTGGCTCACGAACCGCCTGCTTGTGGTGGGAGCCGCGATCGAGCTGCTGCTCTCGCTGGGGTTCTTGCTGATCCCGCCCGTGGCCGAGCTCCTGCGGCACGCGGCCCCGACGCTCGCCGGCTGGGGGGTGGCGCTTCTGACCGGCCCCGCGGTGCTGGCGGCAGATGCCCTGCACAAGGCGGCCGGCCGCCGGGCGAGGCATGATGGGTAGGCACTCGATGGAGAGGAGACCACGATGGCAGAGGAGAAGGTCTGGACGGAGAAGGTGAAGGTGCAGGCCGACGCCCTCCGGGAGAAGGTGGAGGAGCTCCTCCACGAAGGGAACGTCCGCCGTATCGTCGTGAAGAACTCGGAGGGCCAGACGGTGATGGAGCTGCCGCTGACCTTCGGGATCGTGGGGGCCGTGGCGGCGCCGATGATCACCGCCGTGGGCGCGATGGCCGGCGTGGCCGCTCGTTGGAGCCTCGAGATCGAGCGCCGCGAGCCGAAGAAGACGGCCGGGGCGAAGAGCGCGGCGAAGAAGACCTCCTCCAAGAAGACCGCGGCCAAGAAGTCGGCGGCCAAGAAGAGCACCTCGAAGAAGGCCGAGTAGGCTCCCCGAGCCATGAGCCTCTGGCAGTGGCTGCTCCTGTTCGCGGCGGGAGCGGTGGTGCTGGTCTGGGCCGGGAGCGTCCTCGCTCGCTCAGGAGACGAGATCGCCACGCGCACCCGCTTGGGCGGTCTGTTCGTGGGGACCCTGCTGATGGCGGCCGCCACGTCGCTCCCCGAGATCGTCACGGTCGTAGCCGCGGCGGCGACGGAGGCCGTGGACCTCGCCGTGGGCAGCATCTTCGGCAGCAGCATGGGCAATATGGCGATCCTCGCCGTGATCGACCTCGTGCACCGGAAGCACGTCTGGCCTGCGGTCGAGCTGGGGCACGCGCGCGTCGGGACCCTGGCCATCGCCCTGACGTCGCTCGCGGTCCTGGGCGTGGTCACGCCCAGGGGCCCGATGCTCGGATGGGTCGGCATCGACACGATCCTGATCCTCCTCGCATGGATCGCCGCCATGGCCTGGATGCGCCGCTCCCGACACGGACGGTTCGCCGACTACCCCGCCCCCACGGAGTGGGGGGAGGCCGAGTCGCCGCGAGGCGAGCTCCGATCCGCCGTCGTCCGCTTCTCGCTGGCCTCGCTCGCGGTCCTGCTGGCCGGTCCCGTGGTCGCGATCGCGGGCGACGGGATCGCTGAGACCTCCGGGCTGTCGGCCACCTTCGTCGGCGTCCTCTTCGTCGCGGTCGCCACCTCGCTCCCCGAGCTCGTGGCCTCGCTGGGGGCTCTCCGGATCGGCGCCTACGACCTCGCGGTGGGAAACCTCTTCGGCAGCAACGCCTTCAACATGATCGTCCTCGTGTTCGCCGACGCCGCGTACACGGGCGGGCCGCTGCTCACGGGGGCGGGAGCCAGCCAGGTGGCGGCGGGCGTGGGAGCGATCGGCCTGATGGCGGTCGCGCTCGCCGCGATCGTCCACGGCGAGGAGACGAGGATCAGCCGGCTCGAGCCGGACGCGCTCGTCCTCCTCATCTTCTACCTCGGGTCGCTCTACGCGGTCTGGGCCACCTCCTGAGGTGCTCGGAGAAGGGCCCCGCGTGCCCGGGACCTTCGACCCCTGTCCGGACCTTCCCCCAAGGCACACCATGGAGATAGAGGGACCGAGGAGGCGACGAGATGAGCTGCTGCTGGCACGCACATGGGCCCTGGTGCCACGGGCCCGCGTACGGGTGGGAGACCGGATACCCCGTTCGGAGGCGGCGCCGCATGGGACGCGAGAAGCGGGTGGCAGACCTCGAAGAGCGGCAAGCGGAGCTCCAGGAGGAGCTGGCCGAGATCTCCGAGGCGATCCAAGCGATGAAGGAAGCCGAAGCGTGACCGTTCGCTCCCCCTCCGCGGAGAAGGCAGGAGCGGAGAAAGGGGGAGGGGCGTTCCGCGGGATCAAGCTCCTGCTGTGCGAGAACCCGCTCCCACCCCTGCCCGAGGCGATCGCGGCGGCCACCCAGGCGCTCCCCGAGGCCAACTACTACACGGAGCCCTACTCCGCCCCCCTCCGCGGCCTGCTCGCCGAACGGCTCCGCGTGCCCGAGCCGCTGCTCCACATCAACGCGGGCTCGGAGCTGATCCTTCGACAGCTGTTCGACCGGTTCGGGGAGCGCGTGCATCTGCTCACGCCGACCTATCCCCTCTTCCCCGAGATCGCTCACTCATCCACGGAGACCCGGCTCCGGCCGGAGGAGGACTTCGCCTTCGACCTCTCCGGCCTGAGGGTCCCCGAGGGGACCACGCTGGTCGTGATCGTGAACGCCAACAACCCCACGGGGACCGTATTCGACATGGGACCGCTGCCGGATCTGCTGCGGGCCCACCCCGAGGTCCGGTTCCTGGTCGACGAAGCCTTCATCGACTTCGCCGGCCCGTCGGTCGCGGGGCTGGTGCCGAAGCACCCGAACCTGCTGGTCACGAGGACCTTCTCCAAGGCTCAGAGCCTGGCCGGGCTCCGGGTGGGGTACGCGGTGCTGCCGGAGGAGGTGGCCGACGACCTCAACGCCAACAACGACGCCTACCCGCTGACGCTTCCAAGTCAGGCGGCGGCCGTGGCCACCCTCCAGCACGACCAGCAGATCAAGGCCCGGATCGAGGACCTCCGCGGCTGGGCGAAGGATCTCGCCGCCTCGCTGCGCGGGATGGGGATCCGGACCTTCCCCACCAGCGCCTACTTCTTCCTGGCCGACCTCTCCCCTTACGATGCGCACGAGGTGGCCGAGAGGCTCGAGGAGCGAGGGATCCTCATCAAGCCCCTCGACGATCCCAGGCTCGGCCCCGGGTACATGCGGGTGACGACGGCCCGGCCGGAGGACGACGAGCGCTTCGGGTCGGCGCTGGGGGAGGTCCTGAAGGAGCTGTCATGACCGAGACGAAGCAGCAACGACGACAGACCAACCTGATGCACGTCCTCGCGTACGCGGCGGTCGCCGCGGCGGTGGGTCTCTTCGTGTTCCTGGCGTTCCTCTGCCCCGAGCGCAGGGCCATCGGCATGATTCCCATGGCGCTCTGGGTCCCGCTGATCCTGTGGTTCTTCTCGGCGCTCAGGCGTCGTCAGGCGCTGGAGGTGGTCGTGGCGTTCCCGATCTCCTTCATCACCCTGATCCTCACGGTGCTCGGGATATGCCCCGGCGGAGCCGCCCAATCCGCGGCCATCATCGGGCTCACAGGGTTCGTCGTGTACGGCCTCGTCCTGGCGGCGAGCGTCAGCTCCTTCGAGCGGTGGGGCCAGGAGGAGGAAGAGGAGCCGCGGAGCGGGACCGAGACCGGTTAGCGTACCGGCATGTCCACCCTCGGCTGGATCCTCGTCGGCGGGCTCGCCATGAGCGTGATCGCGCTCGCCGGGAGCCTTACCCTCGTGCTCCCCAGGCGCGCGCTGCGCAGGATGCTGCTGCCGCTCGTGGGGTTCGCCGCCGGCGCGCTGATCGGAGGGGCCCTCTTCCACATGCTCCCCAGCGCGGCCGAGGAGCTGAGCGACCCCATCGTGGTCTACCTCTGGTTCATCGGTGGCTTCGTCAGCTTCTACGTGCTCGAGCAGTTCTTGCACTGGCACCACTGTCACCGGGGGGCCGACTGCGAGCGCCAGCCCATGGGGACCCTGATCCTGGCTGCCGACGGGCTCCACAACCTGATCGGGGGGCTGGCCGTCGGGGCGAGCTTCGTGCTGGCGACGCCGGTGGGGATCAGCGCCTGGATGGCGGCGGCGGCCCACGAGGTTCCCCAGGAGCTGGGGGACTTCGGCGTCCTCGTCCACAGCGGGTGGGGGCCCCGGCGGGCCCTACTCGCCAACCTGGTGTCGGCCCTCACCTTCCCCCTGGGGGCCCTGGCCGCGTACTGGGCCGCCGGGGCCCTGGAGATCGCCTTCCTCGTGCCGTTCGCGGCCGGGAACTTCGTGTACATCGGAGCGACCGACCTCATCCCCCAGCTCACGGTGACCGAGGACTGGCGGGAGAAGGTCGTGCACACGATCGCGCTCCTGCTCGGCCTGGGGCTCCTCCTGGTGACGGCCGTGGGAGGTTGAGCGCGGGAGATGAGGCTCATCAGCTGGAACGTCAACTCGATCAGGATGCGGCTGGCCCGCACCGAGGCCCTCCTGCGGCGACACGAGCCCGACGTGCTCTGCCTCCAGGAGCTGAAGACGGCCGAGGACACGTTCCCCGGCGATGCGTTCGAGGCGCTCGGCTACCGCACGGCGGTCCACGGCCAGCCCGGCCGCAACGGGGTGGCCATCCTCTCCCGGGAGCCGCTCAAGGACGTGGCGCCCGGGTTCCCCAGCGACCCCGCGCCCGAGCAGGCCAGGGTCGTCTCAGCAACGGTGGAGGGGATCCGAGTGATCTGCGTGTACGTCGTCAACGGGGTGGAGGTGGGTGCCCCCCAGTACGAGCTGAAGCTCACGTGGCTCGACGCCCTCTCCTCATGGCTCCGGACGGAGCACGATCCGAGCGACCCTCTCCTCGTGATCGGGGACTTCAACGTCGCGCCCAGGGACCTCGACGTGCACGACCCCGAGAAGTGGCGAGGGCGCAACCTGGCCAGCGAGCCGGAGCGGGAGCGCGTGCGAGAACTGCTGGGGTGGGGCCTCGTGGACCTCATGCGGCTCCACGAGGATGGGCCCGGCCCGTTCACGTTCTGGGACTACCGCGCCGGCGCGTTCCACCGGGGCTGGGGGCTCCGGCTCGACCTCGCGCTCGCCACGCGACCGATCGCCGAGCGATGCGAGCGGGTCTGGGTGGAGCGAGACGAGCGGAAGCCCACCTTCGGCGAGGGGAAGCCGAGCGACCACGCCCCGCTGATCGTCGAGCTCGGGTGAGCCCCATCAGCCCCTGGTGAGCCCGTCAGCCCTCGGCTTCGTCTCCCGCCCGATACGTGATCACCTCGACCCGCTCCATGGTGAGCAGGCCGTCAGTCACCATCTCGTCCAGCGCGGGAAGGATCCCCCGGATCCGCTCCTCGGAATCGACGATCTCGATGATCACCGGGAGGTCCTCGGACAGACGAAGGATCCGGGCCGTGTGGATGCGGGAGTGCGCGCCGAACCCCTCGATGCCCCGAATCACGGTGGCCCCGGCCAGCCCCTCCTCCCTGGCCCGCTCCACGATGGCCTGATAGAGGGGCTTACCGTGCCAGGTATCCGATTCTCCGATGAAGATCCGGAGCAGCTTCCCCTCGCCCTCGATCCTCATCAGACGGCCCGCCCCAGCACGACGCCAACGTACACGGCGACGAGGCCGACCGCGAGGGTTCCGAGCGCGTTCGCCGCCGCGATGAGGTAGGCGCCGTCCTCGATCAGACGGAGCGTCTCCAGCGAGAGCGTGGAGAACGTCGTGTAGGCACCCAGGAGCCCGATCGTGATGGCCGACCGCACCGAGGGGCTCACCATGAACCGCTCCGTCAGCACGGTGAAGACGAGGCCGAGAAGGAGGGCTCCGGTGATGTTCACGACGAACGTCCCGAGGGGGAAGGCCCCGGGGAACCTCCGGCTGACGAGACCGTCCAGCCCGTACCGCGCGAGCGTTCCGATCGCGCCCGCCACCCCCACAATCAACGCCGTCGCCACGACCGACACCTCCTCGTCGCAGGAGCCATCAGCCTGGACCGGCGGTTCGGGCGAGCCCCATCGCCCAGCGGTCGGTTGCGACCGCCGCCACGAGTATACGAACGGAGGCGGCCTCTCAGTAGGTCAGGACCCGGTCGGCCTCCAGCGCCAGCTCGACCAGCTTCCCCGGCATGGCCGGCTCCGCGATGCCGTCCGGCTCGAAGCCGCGAGCCTGGCTCGACATCCCCGAGACGTAGAACCGCGCCCCCGCCTCCCTCAGCTTGTCGTAGGACTCGCGGAGACTCCCGGTGCCCAGACCCACGAGGTGGTCGAGGACGGGCTCGCGGAGCAGCTGGACGGCGTCCCCGGCGAGGAAGAGCGAGACCTCGTGCCCGGCGTCCGCCGCCGCGCTGCCGACGAGGAAGCCGAGCGCCGCACGCGTGGGATGCTCGGGACCGTGCGTCACGTTGATCAGGAGCTTCGCCATACAGCAGATGATAGGAGAGCCGAGACCACGGGGCGAGCTTGCGAGCGGGGGGACTGGGATTCGAACCCAGGGGCCCCTCGCGGGACCAACGGTTTTCAAGACCGTCCCGTTCGTCCGCTCCGGCATCCCCCCAGGGCAGTGTAGCCTCCCCTCCAAGCGCCTCCTCACGCCCCATACTGGAGCGATGGACGCCCGGTACCGGTGGTTCGTGGGCCCCAGCGAGCCCGAGTCGCTGGCCGAGGTCGTGGACCTCCTGGACCGGCGACGAGGGTTCGTGCTCGCCCACTGGGGAGCCGAGGACGTCGCCGGGCACGAGGCCGGGGTGAGGGTCGAGGTCGGCGACCGCGCCTACGTCGAGATGCTCCGCGAGAGCGACGGGAGCCTACACCAGCGGCTGGATCCGATCCTGGAGCGGGCGGTCCGGGCCCGGCCGCTCTCGCTCCTCGACCTGGTCTAGGGGCCAGGCGCCGCGGACAGCGAGACGCCTCGCACCCCCCACGTGCTCCACGACGGATGGTCACCGGTCGCCACGAAGTGGATCAGGTTGCGGGCGTCCTCCCGGAGCAGGCGGTCCGGGATGGGGACCGTCGCCGACGGGCCCCAGGCGTCGGGCGGGGTGGGGACCACCTCGCCCAGCCGCTTCCAGTTGACGAGGATCTCCACCTCGCCGGGGCCGGCGTCATAGGCCTCGTACGTGAGGTTCCACGACCCCGCCCTCTTCCCCACCTTGAAGGTGACCTCCTTCGGATGCTGGACGTCGACGCCGGGGACGTTCCCGAGGGGGCCTGAGTGGGAAAGCGGCGCGGGGAGCGGGACGTCCTGCCGGGGGTTCACGGGGACGGCCGCCAGCTCCTCCCAGTGGCGCCGGCGGGTTCCGCGGAAATCGTAGAGGCTCCCCCCGAGCAGACCGTACTCCCGGACCGCCCGGACGAAGCCGCGGACCTCGCCGCGGCTCGACTCGCCGGAGAGACCCCCGATCATGTGGATCGGAATGGTCGGGTCCCCCGTCCTCCGGCGGAGGATCTGGACGTTGCGCCGCGTGTACTCGCGGGCGGCCTCGCGACCCTCGTACCGGTACGTGTAGTAGCCCATCGGGACGAACACGTCGTAGATGCGCGCCAGCCTTCGGTAGGGGAAGCGGGGCCAGTAGCCCTTCGCCAGCTGGATCCCGCGGGGAGCCGGGATGATCGCGCCCAGCGTGTAGCCCGGGAGCGCCCTCTTTCGCAGCTGTCGCGAAAGGCGCAGCAGCCGCCTGCAGCGGCGGTCGGGCGGGTCGACCAAGGACGACTCGATGTCCAGAGCGAAGGAATCGAAGCGGTGCCCCTTCGCCGTGCGGAAGCGGATCGCGGCCAGCGACCGCAGCCGGTCCCTCCGGAGCTTCTGGAGGCCCGGGAGGTACCAGGCCACGACCTTCATCCCCCTGGCGTGGGCCGCATGGAGGAATCGGACGGTCGCCCTACGGTGGACGATGGCCCTGGGCTGCGAGAAATTCGACGTCTCCAGGTACACGGTGCGGACGCCGCGCGCGCGCATCGCCTTCACCGTCCCCACGGGATCGCGGAGATCACGATGATCGAAGATGTCCACCCAGGAGCCGAGGCCCCGGTACGGTCCGAGGTCCCGGGCGGCGAGCGCGGCGGACGGCGGCACGAGCACCGCGACCGCGATCAGCGCGGCGAGGGCTCCCCGCCGGGTCATCGACGACGCGCGGCCGCCTCCATCCACGGCCCCTCCCAGCCCCGGTCGGCATCGTCCACCACAGTGCCCGGGGGCACGACCGCGTCGATGGCGTCGAGGATCGAGTCATCGAGCCTCGCGTCGGCGCCCTCCAGGAGATCCTCGAGCTGCTCGGGGGTGCGGGGCCCGACGATGGCCGAGGTCACGTCGGGGTGCGCCAGCACGAAGGCCATCGCCATCCGGGCCAGGGAGAGCCCGGCGCCCTCCGCGACCTCCTCGAGCCCTTCCACGAGGTCGAGCTTCCGCCGGACCGGCTCCCGCTCGCGATCGTACCGCTCGCCGAAGCGACCAGGCTCCTTCATCAGCTCCGCCCGCGAGCCGGGCGGGTTCTCCTCTCCCTTCCGGTACCGGCCGGCCAGCCACCCCCCGTTGAGCGGGCTGTAGACGAGAACCCCCATGCCGTACCGACGGGTCACCGGCAGGACGTCGCGCTCGATGCCCCGGACGAAGATCGAGTATGGAGGCTGCTCGGTGACGAACCGCTCCAGGCCCCTCCGCTCGCTGACCCAGTGCGACTCGACGATCTGCCAGGCGGGGTACGCGGAGCACCCCGCGTACCGGACCTTCCCCTGGCGGACGAGGTGGGTGAGGGCGCCCAGCGTCTCCTCGAGGTCGACGCTCGGGTCGGGCCGGTGGACCTGGTAGAGGTCGAGGTAGTCGGTCCCCAGCCGCCGGAGGCTCCGCTCGACCTCCCGCATGATCCACAGTCTGGAGCTGCCGCCCTCGTTCGGCTTCTGGCCCATCCGACCGTGGACCTTCGTGGCCAGCACGACCTGGTCGCGCCGCACCGAGAGCGCCTTCCCCACGATCTCCTCGGACTCTCCCTTCGAGTAGACGTCGGCCGTGTCGATGAAGTTGATGCCCGCGTCCATCGCGCGGTGGATCATCTTCACGCACTCGTCGGCATCGGGGTTGCCCCACGAGCCGAACATCATCGTGCCCAGGCAGTAGGCGCTGACGCGGACGCCGGTGCGGCCGAGGACCCGGTACTCCATGGCCAGGAGCCTAGCCGGGCGGCCCGAGGACGCGAAGACCCTCGGGCAGGTACGGGTGGAGGACGTCCGGCACGCCGACCGAGCCGTCCCCGCGCTGGTGGTTCTCGAGGATCGCGATGAGCGTCCGACCGACGGCGCACGCGGTGCCGTTCAGCGTGTGGACGGGCACGTTCCCCCGAGGGCCGCGCATCCGGACCCCGAGGCGCCGGGCCTGGTAGTCGGTGGTGTTGGAGCAGGAGGTCAGCTCACGGTACCGGCCCTGGCCGGGCAGCCAGACCTCGATGTCGAACTTCCTGGCCGCCGACGCGCCCAGCTCACCGGTGCAGACGTCGACCACGCGGTACGGAAGCTCGAGGCTGCTCACGATCCGCTCCTCGAGCGCCAGGAGGCGCTCGTGCTCCTCCTCCGACGCGTCCGGCGGCACGAAGACGAACATCTCCACCTTGTCGAACTGGTGGACGCGGAACATCCCGCGGGTGTCCTTGCCGTGGGCGCCGGCCTCGCGCCGGAAGCACGTCGAGTAGCCCACGTAGCGACGCGGGAAATCCTCCAGGATCTCTCCCTGGTGGAAGGCCGCCAGCGGGACCTCGGAGGTGCCCACCAGGTACAGGTCGTCGTCGCGGGTCACGTAGAGCTGGGCCTCATCGGTGGGGAGGAACCCGGTGCCGTACATCGCCTCCTCCCGGACCAGCACGGGCGGGATCACCGGGACGAACCCCTCGGGCATGAGCACGTCGAGGCAGTAGCGGACGAGCGCCCACTCGAGCAGCACCGCGTCCCCGGTCAGGTAGACGAAGCGCGAGCCCGAGGTCCGGGCGGCCCGTTCCAGGTCGAGCAGGCCGAGCGCGGTCCCCAGGTCCACGTGGTCCCTCGGCTCGAACCCGAGGTCGGGCGGCTCGCCCACGACCGAAACCACCTCGTTGTCCTCGTCGGTCTCCCCCTGGGGCACGCTCTCGTGCGGGGGGTTGGGCAGACGCGCCAGCAGGGCTCCGATCCCCTCGTCGACGTCGACCAGCCGGGGCTCGACCTCCTTCAGCTCATCCGAGACCCGGCGGACCTCGGCGATCAGGCGATCCCGCTCCTCCCCCTCGGCGGCGCCGATCGCCTTCGAGGCCCGGTTCTGCTCGGCCCTCAGCTCGTCGGCCCGGACGGTCAGGCGGCGGCGCTCCTCGTCCAGGGCGAGGAGGCGGTCCACCTCGGCCGGAAGATCGGGGTCGCGACGGGCCAGCGCGGCCTTCACCGGCTCGGGGTCGTCGCGGAGGGACCGCAGGTCGAGCACGGGGTCAGGCGCTCACGGCCGGGGATCCGGCCATCGCCTGGCGGATGGCCTGAGCCTCCTCGTCGGACAGGTTGTGGCCGGACTCGCCCGCCCGGACCGGCTTGGCGTAGACGCGGGTGTCCTGTCTGCCGTTGATCGCGCTCACGACCACGCCGTCGCCCGCCTCGTCGAGCAGCGCCAGCGAGAACGACAGGTGCCCCCCCATGTCCTCGAACGCGTCGTAGCGGATCAGGCCCACCCGCTGCACCGACGCCGCGAGGTGCTCTCGGAGGCGGGCGTCGGCCCGGGCCAGCTCCTCGACCGAGACCTGGAGGCGGCGGATCGCGTCGGCCTGTCCCTCGAGGGTGGCCGACGGCGGCGCCAGCAGGAAGAGGGAGAGGACCGCCAGCCCGAGGGCCACGATCACAAGGACGGTCAGAAGCTCGCTGGAGAAGGCCATGGATGCGGGGAGTATACGCCGGGTCCGCGCCGACCCGGGCCGATCCGGTCCCGCCCGGCTGATCCCCTCAGCGGCGGCCGATCGCCTGCCGATACCCTCCACGTGAGCGAGTCGCGCTCGGGTGGTCCGTGGAGGTACGGCGTGGGCCTTGCAGCCTGTGCCGCTCTCGTCTGGACGGGGCTGATCTCCGGGTCCAGGGTCCCGGCGCTCGCCCTGGTCGACCTCGGGTTCCACGAGCTGGGGCACCTCGTGGCCGCCCCCCTCCCCGACCTGATCACGGCCCTCGCGGGCTCGGTGTCGCAGATCGCCGTCCCGGTTGGCCTGGCCGCGTACTTCCTCTTCGCCCAGCGGGACCTGCTCGGCGTCGGGCTCTGCCTGACCTGGGCCGGCACCTCGGCCCGGAACGTCGCCGTCTACGTGGCCGACGCCCCCCACCAGGCCCTTCCTCTGATCGGAGGGCAGCACGACTGGGGATTCATCCTGGCAGGCAGCCTCGATCTGGCCCCGGCGATCGCCGGTTTCGTCACGTTCGTGGCGTGGGGGCTGGCCCTGGCCGGGATGGGGGTCTGCGCGCTCGGCCTGGCCCGGGCGACCGCCCAGAGCTCGAAGACCCGATTTGGGGAATCGAGCATCCCTCCGATAGGGTAGCGGGCTATACTCCCACGAAGGAGCCCGAGACTGAGCCTTCGAACTCCCATCGCCCACGAAGTGCCTCACCGCCGGCTCGGCGTGCCCGAATCCTCCCACGCTTCCTGCGCTGTCCCCTCACCCCGAGGAGGTGATTCCCGAGGAGCGACGAACGCCGGTTGACCGACCCACGAGGCTCGACCGTCCGGACGCCCCCGGGGGTCACGCCAGAAGGAGGACGGCATGAGGAAGAGGATCCTGCTGCATATCGTCGCGGTAGCCGTGGTCGCCACGGCGCTCTCCGCGTCGCCGCTGCTCGCCGGCGATCAGGAAGAGGCGGTGCAGGAGTTCGGCTCCCGCTTCGACGCCGTGGTGGCGAACGAGGCGGCCCTGAACGCCAACGCGCCGACGAGCCATGCGCCCTGCATCGACGGCATGTCGGCCGGGGAGTTCCCGTGCGACAACGTCGACATGCTGAGCTTCGTGCCCCACGGGGCGCTCGGCACGACGTTCGTCAACGACATCTGGGGATGGACCGACCCCCAGACCGGCAAGGACTACGCGCTGCTCGGGTCGAGCGAGGGGACCGTGTTCGTCGACATCAGCGACCCCAAGCGGCCCCAGGTACTGGGCATCCTGCCGACGCACTCCACCGCCGGAGGGGCGTTCTGGCGCGACATCAAGGTGTACGAGAACCACGCCTTCGTCGTCTCGGAGCACAGCAACCACGGGATGCAGGTCTTCGACCTGACCCAGCTCCGGGACTGGGACGGGACGTACACCATCTACTCGAACACGGCGCACTACAGCGTGTTCGGTCGGGCGCACAACATCAACATCAATGAGGACACTGGGTTCGCGTACGCCGTGGGCGCCCGGCAGGGCGAGGGGTGCAACTTCGGGCTGCACATGATCGACATCAGCGACCCGACCAACCCGACCTTCGCCGGATGCTTCGGGGACAACGGCTACGTCCACGACACGCAGTGCGTGATCTACGAGGGGCCGGACGCCGAGCACCGCGGCAAGGAGATCTGCTTCAACTCCAACGCCCCCGGTGCGTACGGCAGCACGAACCACTGGGTCGACATCGTGGACGTGACCGACAAGGCGAACCCCGTCTCGCTGGGGAGGTCCGACTACCCATTGTCCGGCTACTCGCACCAGGGCTGGCTCACGCCGGACCAGGCGACCTTCCTCCACGGGGACGAGGGCGATGAGTTCATCCACGGCCTCGGCACGACCACGCGGGTGTGGGACGTCTCCGACCTCGAGAACCCCACCCTGATCGGCGTGCACGACAACGGCACGACGTCGATCGACCACAACGTGTACACGGAGGGCCGCCTGGCCTTCGCGTCGAACTACACGACCGGCCTCCGGGTGTGGGACACCCGGGACGCCGCCGATGGTGAGCTCACAGAGCTCGGGTACTTCGACGTGTACCCGGAGAACGACAACGCCTCCTTCGAGGGAGGGACGTGGAGCAACTTCACGTACTTCTCGCAGAAGAAGGTCGTGGCCGTCAGCAGCATCGACCGCGGGCTGTTCATCCTGCGGCCGCGGGGCGGTCTGAACAACAACGACTGAGGCGGTTGGGGGGCGCGGGCGCGCGCCTGCGGCGCGCGCATCGTGAGCGAGCCCTCGAACCGCGACTACGACGCGTGGGAGGATCGCACCTACGAGGCGCTCGACGCCGAGGGGCACCGCTGGTGGTTCGGACAGCGCGTGCGGAGCG
>DASUTW010000332.1:0-4045 GCA_036374395.1 Actinomycetota bacterium | reverse complement strand
GGTACCCATCGCCCATGATCGCGCTGAAGTGCACGAAGACGTCGGGACCGTCCTCCTGGGAGATGAAGCCGTAGCCCTTGTCTGGGCTGAACCACTTCACGGTTCCTGTTGCCACAAGCGTTCCCTCCTTTCGTGGCCGGGTCGGACGTGAACTGCTCGTCCGTCGGCCCCCGGCGCCGTCGCGCCGGTGAGGGAACTGCCTGAAGCGTGAAACCACATGCGGAACCCTCACCTAGAGTCTACCAGTGAGGCGCTCTCGGGCCTAGACCCGGGCCTCCGGGTCGGCCTCGCGGAGACGGCGCCGCTGGGTCTCGCGCTGCCGGCGGATCCTCCGGAGGTTCTCCATCTTCGACCGGCCCGGGCCGCCCTCGGGGAGGCCCGACGCGGTCTGCTCGTCGAGGTGCTGCCGGTCCGGCTCGCGGAGGTCGTCCCGGATCGTCTCGTCGACCCGATCCCGGCGCATCTCGTCCCGAGCCATACTCGATGCGTACCCCGCCTCCCTGGGACCGACACTCAGGTCGGCCTGACGACGCTGCCCGGCTAGACCCGGAGGGCGATGAGGACGCAGCCTCCCCCGGGGGTTCGTCCTCGTTGTCCGGGTTCCACTGGCACTCTTCGACGTCACGGCCGGCAGCGGATCCGGAACGGCCATCGGCGGTTCGGCGTCGGGAATACGGCCCACCACTGAACCGTTGGACGGATCGAGTCGAAGATAGATGAGGAATGCGTCCCCCCGCGGCGCAGGTTTCAGGGCCCCTCGCGTGGAGAGCATGGGAGAGGGGCCGTTTCGACGACGTTTGGAGACCCATGACCGAGCGTGCATACGAACGTGACGAGACGAGGGTGGCGAGCGGCGACCTGGCCGTGGCCACCGGCGACAGCATGCGGCTGTTCCTCAACGAGATCGGCCGGTACCCGCTGCTGACCGCGGACGAGGAGAAGGAGCTCGCCAAGCTCGTCGAGGACGGCGATCAGGAGGCGATGGACCGGATGATCCGGTCGAACCTCCGGCTGGTCGTCTCGGTCGCGAAGAAGTACCAGTGGGCGGGCCTCCCGCTCCTGGACCTGATCCAGGAGGGGATCCTCGGCCTGATCCGAGCGGTCGAGAAGTTCGACTGGCGGAAGGGCTTCAAGTTCTCCACGTATGCGACGTGGTGGATCCGGCAGGCCATCTCCCGGGCCATCGACAACCAGTCGCGCACGATCCGGCTCCCCGCGCACCTCGCTCAGCGCGAGCTGAAGATCTCGCGGGCCCGGCGCCAGCTCGAGGAGGAGCTGGGCCGGGAGCCGACGATCGAAGAGACCGCCGAGGCGTCGGGCATCGACGCCGAGGAGATCGAGCGCGTCCGCGACGCGGCCCGCGCGGTGACGAGCCTTGAGCGTCCGGTGGACGCGGACGGCGAGACGGAGCTGGGCGACCTCGTGGCCGGCGAGAACGCCGAGATCGAGGAGGAGGTCCACGTGCGGCTGCGCGACACGAGCGTGCGGCGAGCCGTGGCCTCGCTCTCGGACACGCAGCGCGAGGTGGTCGCGCTCCGCTACGGGATGTCGGGCGAGGATCCGCTGTCGTACCGGGAGATCGCCAAGCGGATGGGCATGTCGCACGAGGCCGTCAGGCGGGTGGAGCGCGACGCGCTGAAGAACCTGGCCGTCCTGCGAGAGATCGAGGCCCTGGAGGAGGCGGTCTGAGCTTGCCCTCCCGTCGAGCGGAGGGCTAGGGTAGATCGTTCCAGGGCCCGACCACCATGTGAACGGGCGCGCCCCGAGGAGGGGCGCGCCCGTTTCCGTTGTGGAACCGTGGCCCTCGAGTTTTCCGTTGACATTCGCTTACCGTTCGCGATAACTTACCGTTCGTGATGGCGAACCAAGTGCTCGAGGCGCTCGGAGACGGGACCCGCCAGGCCATCCTCGACATCCTGCTGGACGGCCCCCGATCGGTCGCGCAGCTCTCGGAGCGGCTGCCGGTGAGCAGGCCGGCCGTCTCTCAGCACCTGCGCATCCTGGCCCGAGCCGGGCTCGTCGGCTACACGACCCGCGGGACGCGCCACCTCTACCACGTCCATCCCGAGGGACTGGCCGAGCTGCGCGCCTACGTCGAGCAGTTCTGGGCCCGCGCGCTGGCCGCGTTCGAAGCCCGCGCCGCCGACGAAGGGTCCTCCGAGGAGGATCGGAAGGAGCGATCACGATGAAGGAGCCGACCACGATGGAACCGGTCCGGGTCGCCGTGACGGTGCTCACGCGGCCCGACGACGCGTTCCGCCTCTACACCGAGCGGATCGCCGACTGGTGGCCGCTCGAGACACACTCCCTCTTCGGGCGGGACGCGACCCGGGCCGTCTTCGAGGGCCGGGAAGGCGGGCGCATCTACGAGGTGCACCGGGACGGGCGGGAGTCCGAGTGGGGCCGCGTCCTCGTGTGGGATCCACCGGCCAGGGTCGTGCACTCGTGGCAGCCGAACCCGGAGCGGTCGGGGACGACCGAGGTCGAGGTCCGGTTCCACGAGGTCGACGGCGGGACCCGCGTCGAGCTCGAGCACCGCGGATGGGAGCGCCTCGGGGACGAGGCCGAAGCACTCCGCGGCGAGTACGAGGGGGGCTGGGTGACCGTGCTGGATGCCTACGAGCGCGCGGCGGGCTGAGCCTCCAGACGGATCGCCCCGCCCGGAGCGACGTGCGCCTCCGGGCCCCGACCCCGCATGAGCAGCCTGATCACGCCTCCGTGCGTGACGAGGACGTGCAGCCCCGGCGCCAGATCGTCCAGGAAGCCCTCGACCCTCCGCGCGAGGTCCGACACCGACTCGCCGCCGGGCGCCCGGAAGCCGTCGAACACGAGCATGGCCTCGCGGACGGCGGCTGGGAGATCGTCCCATCGCGCCCCCTCCAGCGAGCCGAAATCGAGCTCCCTGAGCCTTGCGTCGGAGAGGGCGAACAGCCCCGCCAGCTCGGCGGTCTCCCGCGCCCGGCGGAGGTCCGACGACCACACCCCCGCTGGGGTGAGTCGCGCCGCCGCGTCGCGGAGGGCCTGGGCCTCGAGACGGCCCCGCGGGCTGAGCGGCATATCGGAGCGGCCGCACAACCGGCCCTCCTCGCTCCAGGCCGTGGACCCGTGGCGGACGAGCCAGAGCCGGACGCCGGGGGGGACCTCCACCATCACCGCCACCAGACGGCTCCCGGCCAGCCCTGGGTGACGGCCGCGGCGCCGAGCAGCAGCACCAGCACCTCCCCCACCTGCTGCGCCGCCCCCATCACGTCTCCGGTCACCCCGCCCAGCCTGCGGGCGGCGAGCCACCCGAGGTAGGCGGTCGCCGCCAGCACGAGCGCCCCGACGGGGACGGCCCAGAAGCCGACGCCGAGCGCCGACGCCGCCAGGCCTATGCTCAGGGCCGCCCACCCCGCCCGCTCGGGGAGGTGGGCGGCGGTCCCAGCGCCGAGGCCCGGCTCGCGGCGGTCGGCCTCCTCGGCGGCGAGACCCCGACGAGGGCCTGTCCGGGCGCGAGCCAGCAGGCCCACGGCCGCTCCCCTGCTCGCGGCGTGCGCGGCCGGCACCCAGGCCAGCGCCGCCCACGGGCCGAGCGAGGCGATCGCGGCCGCACGAGCCGCGACCGACAGGGTCAGGGCGAGCACTCCGAAGGTCCCGTGCGTCGGGTCCTTCATAATCCGGCGGGCGTCGTCAGGGCCCCGCGCGCCCAACGCGTCGGCCACGTCGGCCAGCCCGTCCTCGTGGAGAGCGCCCGTGGCGAGGACACCCGCGGCCACGGCCACGACCGCCGCCGGCAGGGATGGGAGCACCGACGCCCCCGCCGCGTACACGCCCGCCACGAGCAGCCCGACGAGCGCCCCCGCCACCGGGAACCAGGGGACCGATCCGGCCACCTCCCGAGCGCCGTGGCCGCGATCGACCGGGACCCTGGTCAGGAAGGCGAGCGCCCCCCGGAGCCCTCGGCCGGGGCTCACAGGCCCCACTCCTCGAAGGTGGCCACGTCGGTGACGGCCGCGGCGGCGGCGCGAACCAGGGGCACCGCGAGCAGGGCCCCGCTTCCCTCCCC
>DASUTW010000331.1:0-2403 GCA_036374395.1 Actinomycetota bacterium | reverse complement strand
CTCGCGACGAAGCCTGCGAGGGCCCGACCGTTCTCTCCGAAGGCGCTGATCAGCACGTTCACGCCCTTCGACGAGAGCGCGCCGGTGATCTTCGCCAACTCCCCGGCACGGTTGTTGCCGTGCACGATGAAGGTCTTCATGAAAGCATCTCTCCTTGACGAGCTCGGCGCGAGGGCGGGCCGATGGGCCAACGTGTTCCGGCCAAGCTCTACTTACAACAGTACTCCCCCCTGTCCAGGCGGCCCGGCTGAATCCCTCCCAAGCCAGACGAAGAAACATCGGATCAGGACATCCAGGGGGGGTCGGGGTCGTAGCGGCGGCGCCTGGAGGACATCTCGCGGCGCAGGCGATGCTCCTCCTCGGTGACGTCGGGGCGCTCGGTCCGGCGTCGGAAGGGGCGCAGAAGGACGGCCCGAAGCCTCCCCGCGGTGCGAGATCTCGATCGCTCGCCCATGATCCCTCCCAGGTGCCTCGTCGATCCTATGTCGGCGCCTCCGAGTACGCTCGCTCCGTCCCCCTCTTGTTGGCTCGGAGCAGGAGGGACACAATGCCTGCTACATGAACGCGAGGAACGGCTACGCAGACGACTCGGGGAGGTCCTGGGCACCGAGGAGGCGCACACGCTGATGGAGCGACTCGGCACGATGAGCCACGAGCACGAGCTGCTGAAGAGGGACATGCAGATCCTGTTCGCCGAGCTCAGGGTGGAGATCGCGGAGCGTTTCGATGCCCAGACGAAGACCCTCTTCCGGACGTTCATCGTCTCCAACGCGGTCATGATCCTCTCGGTGGCCGGCCTCGCCTTCGGCATCACCCTCGCCTGAACCCTCCCCCTCTTGTTGCCCGTGGAAGGGAGGGACACAATGGCGGTGAGCGAGTCCGACCGACACGAGCTCTACAGCTCGCTCGAGAACGCGATCGGGAAGAGGTCGACGGAGACGATCAAGGTAAGTCTTTCCTGCGCCCGTGACGACCCGGACAACGCCACGTCTCCCGTTCTTCTTCCATAGGCGGAACGCATCTCGTTGCCAGTCCCGCAAAGGATGCCGCAGTGTCCACGGAGAAATCGATGTTTCACTCACCTCTTGACCTCACGCAGCGATCCTGACAGATGGCTCATGAGTCCAGCGAGGCCGACACGTTCCTGTCGCATGGTGTCGCGGTCGCGGACGGTCACCGCGTTGTCGTCGAGGGTGTCGAAGTCGACCGTGAGGCAGAAGGGCGTGCCGACCTCGTCCTGCCTCCGGTACCGCCGCCCGATCGAGCCGGCGTCGTCGTAGTCGCACATCCACTCGCCCTTGAGCAGGTCGAAGACCTCGCGCGCCTTCGGGACCAGTTTCTCGTTCCGTGACAGCGGCAGGACGGCGACCTTGATCGGCGCGAGGTCCTTGTGCAGCTTCAGCACCACGCGCTTCTCGGTCCCCCCCTTGGCCGACGGGGCCTCCTCCTCGCGGTACGCGTCCACGAGGAACGCGAGCGCGGCCCGGTCCACCCCCGCCGCCGGCTCGATCACGTACGGGTGGTAGCGCTCGTCTTTCTCCTGGTCGAAGTACGTCAGGTCCTGACCCGACATCTTCTCGTGCGCCTTGAGGTCGAAGTCGGTCCGGTTGGCGATCCCCTCGAGCTCGCCCCAGTCGGTGAACGGGAACGCGTACTCGACGTCCACCGTCCGCTTCGAGTAGTGCGAGAGCTCGTCCTTCTCGTGCTCGCGGACCCGCAGGTTCTCCTCGCGGATCCCGAGGCCCGTGTACCAGCCGAGCCGCTGCTCGATCCAGTACTCGTGCCACTCCTCGTCGGTGCCGGGCTCGACGAAGAACTCCATCTCCATCTGCTCGAACTCGCGCGTCCGGTAGATGAAGTTGCCGGGCGTGATCTCGTTGCGGAACGACTTGCCGATCTGGGCGATCCCGAACGGGAGCTTCTTCCGCGCGGCCGCCTGGACGGTCACGAAGTCCACGAACATCCCCTGGGCCGTCTCGGGGCGCAGGTAGACGACGTTCTCCTCGGCCTCGATCGGCCCCATGAAGGATTTGAACATCAGATTGAAGTTGCGCGGGTCCGTCCAGTCGCGAGCACCACAGTTGGGGCAGGCGGGGGGCTTGGCGCCGGCCATGTCCACGGTCCCCTCCTCGCCCTCTGCGTGGCCCGACTCGGGGGCGTGGAAGCCGGGGAGGTGGTCGGCGCGGAACCGCTGGTGGCAGCTCATGCACTCGACGAGGGGGTCCGTGAAGGACTCGAGGTGCCCGCTGGCCTCCCAGACCTTCGGCGACATCATGATCGAGGACTCGAGGCCCACGACGTTGTCGCGCTCCTGGACCATGTCCTTCCACCAGGCCGCGCGGACGTTGCGCTTCAGCTCGACCCCGAGGGGGCCGTAGTCCCAGAACGAGCGGAGCCCACCGT
>DASUTW010000330.1:0-3725 GCA_036374395.1 Actinomycetota bacterium | reverse complement strand
ACCGTCTCCCCCATCACGAACATCGTCCAGAACGTGGGGGGCGACCGCGTCCAGGTCACCGGCATCGTGCCCGAGGGCCAGAACAGCCACACGTTCGAGCCCGCGCCCACCGACGCCCGCGTCATGGCCGAGGCGGACGTCGTCTTCGTCAACGGCCTCAACCTCGAGCTCCCCACGATGGAGCTGGCCACGGCCAACACCCGCGATGACGTCGAGATCGTGGAGCTCGGCGGCGAGACGATCACCCCCGACGAGTACATCTTCGACTTCGGCTTCCCGCGGGAGGATGGCGACCCCAACCCGCACCTCTGGACCAACCCGCCCTATGCCCTCCGCTACGCCGAGATCGTCCGAGACCGCCTGATCGCCCTCGACCCCGAGGGTCGCGAGACCTACGAGCGCAACTTCGACGCGTTCGCGGAGCGCCTCGACGAGCTGGACCGCCTCGTGCGCGAGGTCACCGAGACCGTCCCCGAGGAGAACCGCAAGCTGCTGACCTACCACGACTCGTTCCCGTACTTCGCTCGCAAGTACGGATGGGAGATCATCGGGGCGATCCAGCCCTCGGACTTCGCCGACCCCACCCCCCAGGAGGTGGCCCGCCTGATCGAGCAGGTCCGCGCCCAGGGCGTGCCGGCCATCTTCGGGTCGGAGGTCTTCCCCAGCCCCGTGCTGGAGCGGATCGCGGCCGAGACCGGGGCCCGGTACGTGGCCGACCTCCGCGACGACGACCTGCCCGGAAGCCACGGCGATCCCGACCACTCCTACCTCGGGCTGATGATCTTCGACTACACGACGTTCATGGGGGCGCTGGGCGGCGACCCGAGCGCCTTCGAGCAGCTCGACGTCTCGAACGTGGCGGGCGAGTGCTGCGCGACCTACCGGGAGTGATGATGGACGAGCTGATCAGGATGGAGAAGGTCACCGCGGCCTACGGGCAGGACCCGGTCCTCGTGAACGTGGACCTGGCCGTGGGGCCGGGCGACTTCGTCGGGATCGTCGGGCCCAGCGGCTCGGGGAAGACCTCGGTCCTGCGGGTGATGACGGGGTCGCTCCGGCCGGTGGCCGGGCGCGTGGCGAAGGCGCCGAGGCTTCGGATCGGCTACGTGCCCCAGGTCGACACCGTGAACTGGTACTTCCCGGTGACGGTGCGCGAGGCCGTGCTGATGGGGCGGACCGGCGACCGCCGCCTCCCGTGGGCCTCACGCGAGGAGCTGCGGCTGGCGGACGAGGTGCTGGAGCACCTGGGGATCGCCGAGGTCGCGGGCCGCCACATACGCGAGCTGTCCGGCGGCCAGCAGCAGCGGATCTTCGTGGCCCGGGCCATGCTGCGGCGTCCCCAGCTCCTCCTGCTCGACGAGCCCACCAGTGGCGTGGACGTGCGCACCCGCCACGACGTCCTCCACCTCCTCCACGAGCTGCACCACGACGGCCTTGCCATCGTCGTCACCACGCACGACCTCAACGGCGTGGCCGCGCACCTGCCCGAGCTCGTGTGCCTCCACCGCGAGGTGATCGCCCGCGGGCGCCCCAGGGAGGTCCTGACTCCCGAGGTGTTGGAGCGGACCTACGGCGCGCCGCTTGAGGTGCTGGTCCACGGCGGCATGCCCGTGGTCGTGGACCCGGCCGCGATCGCCAAGGAGGAGAAGGTCGTCCCGATGGAGGGAGGGCACCATGAGCACGCTGGTTGAGCCGTTCTCGTTCGAGTTCTTCCGGAACGGGATTTTGGTGGCGACGCTGTCGGGGATCCTGACGGGGCTCGTCGGCGTTTACGTGGTGCTCCGCGGCATGTCGTACATCGGCCACGGGCTGTCACACGCGATCTTCGGCGGGGCCGTGGCCAGCTTCGTGACGAACGTGAACTTCTACCTCGGGGCGGGGGCGTGGGGCGTCGTGGCCACGCTGATGATCAACCGAGTTGCGCGGCGGCGCACGATCGGGGCCGATGCTGCGATCGGCGTGGTGACCTCGGCCAGCCTGGCGTTCGGGCTTGCGCTGTTGTCGCGCTTCCGGAGCTTCACCAGGAACTTCGAGGCGGCGCTGTTCGGCAACGTGCTGGGGGTGGAGCTCGCGGACCTCGCGGTGGTGGGCGGGGTCACGCTGGCTGCGGCGGTCTTCGTGTTCATGCTCTACCGGCCGCTGCTGTTCGCCACGTTCGACCCGGAGGTGGCGGAGGCGAGCGGGGTTCGCACCGGGTGGATCGACGCGGGGTTCGCGGTCGTGCTGGCCGCCACGGTCGTGGCAACGATGCAGATCCTCGGGGTGCTGCTGATCGCGGCGATGCTGGTGATCCCGCCGGTGATCGGACGCCTGCTGACCGACTCGTTCGGGAAGATGCTGGGCCTCTCGGTGCTCGTGGGGGGGCTCTCGGGGTTCACGGGGATGTACCTCTCCTGGTACCTCAACATCTCGTCGGGGGCCACGGTCGTGCTCGTGGCCGCCGCGGTCTTCGTGGTGGTCTACGCGGTCTCGGGAGCGAGGCGGCGGCTGCCTCAGCGCGAGCCGGCCGTCGGTTGAGCTTCGGCCTGGCAGGTCTCGCACAGCCCGCCGATCGCGAAGTGGGTCAGGTCGGCGCGGAACCCGCGGTGGCGGCGGATCAGCTCGCGTAGCTCGTCGGCCTCGTCGAGGGAGAGGTCGTCCCCGGCCCCGCAACGCGTGCACGTCAGATGCACGTGGTCCCCCTCGCCGATCCGGTGGTACTCGGCTCCGCGTTCGAGGTGCGAGTGCTGGACGACGCCGACCTCCTCCAGGAGAGCCATCGTCCGGTACACGGTCGAGGCGTTGACGGCGGGCATCGTCCGGTGGAGCCGGCGGGCCAGCGACTGGGGCGTGATGTGCCCCTCGGCCTTCAGGACCTCCTCGATGATGGCCTCGCGCTGGGGCGTGATGCGGTAGCCGCGCTCCCGCAGCATCTCGATGATCCCTTCGGGTCGCACGGCCCCAGGCTACTGCAAGAGCGTGGCAGGTGCCCCGCTCAGGTCAGCTCTCGGAGGACGCGCCAGCCGCGCTCGTCGGTCGTGTCGACGTCGTAGACGCTGGCCCCGACCACCTCCGCCTCCCGCACGGCTCGGACGAAGCCTCGGAGCTCGCCGGGCGACGTGTCCGCGATCCCCCCGATCACGTGGATCGGCACCTCGGGACCGGCCTCCTCCCGCAGCATCCGGATGCTCTGCGAGATGAACCCGTGGGCGGCGTCCTCGCCGGAGGTGTGGAACGTCCAGTACGCCATGGGGAGGATCGCGTCGTAGACCTTCGCCAGCTCGGCGACGGGAAGGACGGGCCAGAAGTCCGGCCCGCGGATCGGCGAGGGGACGATCGCTCCGAGCGGGTAGTCCGACCCGAGGATCCCTCGCACCTGTCGGGAGAGCTCCAGGAGCCGGTCCACGCGCAGCCGCGGGTCGGGCTCGTGCGTCGCCTCGATGTCGAGGGCGACGCCGTCGAAGCGCGCGCCGTTCTCGGTCGTGAACGTGGCCGCCGCGACCGCGCGTCGGAGGTCCTTCGGGGCCCCCAGGAGCTCGGGGAGGTACCAGGCCACCGTCCGGATGCCTCGCCGGCGGGCGGCGTCGAGGAACCGGGCGGTGGCCTCCGGGAAGCGGATCATCCGCCGCTTCGTGGTCGTGCTCGCCGTCTGGAGATACAGGGTGCGGGCCCCCCGATCGGCGATCCGGGCCACGGTGGCCTCCGGGTCCGCCCAGAGCTTCTCGTCGTAGACGTCCCCCCAGGCG
>DASUTW010000329.1:0-3505 GCA_036374395.1 Actinomycetota bacterium | reverse complement strand
CATGGCCTGCAGGTCGTCTGCGGAGAGGCCGAGCTCGGAATGGCGGTCTTCCTGGGTCTTCGTCGCCACGCGGAACAACCTCCTTGCGGTTACCCGGCCGGCGGCCGCGAGGGCCCGTGCGCCGGATTCTAGCAGGGCCCCCGGGAGGGGGCCCCAGCGGGGCCGGTAGACTCGTCCCGCCATGGCCTGGGAGGATCTGCCGCCGCCGAGCGAGACGCGCCCCCGGGACCTGCTGGCCGACGTGGGACGGGCTCAGCGGGCAGTGAAGCTGCTCATCGGGCCGTTCCTGCGCTGGTACGTCTCCATGGAGGTGACGGGGGCCGAGGACGTGCCCGGGGACGGCCCGGCGATCCTCGCTCCCAACCACGAGTCGATGTGGGACGTGCCGCTGCTGGCCGTGGCCTCGCCCCGCCCGGTGGTCTTCATGGCGAAGGAGGAGGTCTTCTCGGGGCCGATCAAGTCCAGGTTCTTCACGCTGCTGGGCGGGTTCCCTGTCCGGCGGGGGGGCCGGGACTTCGACGCGATGCGCCGCTCGCTGGCGGCTGTCCGCTCGGGCCGGGTGCTGTGCCTCTACCCGGAGGGGACCCGCCACCGGGGGGCCGAGCTGGGGCCGTTCCTGTCGGGGGCGGCCTGGATCGCGCTGGCCGAGGGGGTGCCGCTCGTGCCCGTGGGGATCCTAGGGACGGACGAGATCTGGTCCCCGGGATCGCTGGTGCCGCGGCGCGCGGCCGTCCGCGTCGCCTTCGGCGAGCCGATCCGCGTGGAGCGCGCGCGGCGGCCGGCCGCGCGCCGCACCAGGGCCGACGAGCTCACCATGGAGCTGCGGAACCGGGTGGCCGCCCTGCTTGCCTGAACCGTTTCCCCTCCCGGCGCCCCGGGTACCGCTGAGAGCATGAGGTGCGTTCTCGTCCTCGTGGCGGCCGCGGTGGCCGCGGCGGCTCCCGTCCGGGCCCAGCAGCAGGGCCCCGAGGAGCCGACGATCGCCGAGGTGGAGCCCGCCCGGGCCCGGGTGGGCGACACCGTGGATGTCCGCGGCACCGGCTGGGAGCCGGGGAGCCGGATCGAGATCTCCCATCAGCGCCGCCCACTGGCCTTCGCCACCGTCCGGCCGGACGGTCGTTGGGAAGCGGGGGTGCGGGTCCCCTCGGCCGACCCGCCGACGACGATCGAGGTGACGGTCAGCGGGACCGCCGTCACGGGGGAGACCACGACGCTCGAGGTCTCCCTCGACGTGGCGCCGGGCATGCCTCGAGGGATCTGGATCGTGGTGGGCGGCGTGGCGCTCGTCGTCCTCCTCGTGCTCGCCCTGGGCTGGGCGATGCTCGCGCGCCAGCGTCGGAGGTCGATCACTCAGCGGGTGGCCGAGGGCCAGACCCCGTCGCGGAACCCCGATCCCCGGAGGGAGCCTCAGCCGCACGTCGGGCGGCGCTGAGGCCGCTCAGGCCACGGCCCGGCCGAGCGCCGGGGCGGCCTCCGCGGGCGCGGGGGACAGCTCGCGATCGAAGACCTCGGCGAACCTCCGGGCCACGATCGGGGTCATCTCGTGGGTGGTGACGGTCCTGCCGGCGAGCTCCGACAGGGTCGTCACGCCGCGGTCGGCCAGCCCGCAGGGCACGATCGCGTCGAACCACGAGAGGTCGGTCGTGCAGTTGAGCGCGAAGCCGTGGTAGGTGACGCGCCTCGTGCTCTTCACCCCGATCGCGCACACCTTTCGATCGCCGCACCAGACGCCGACCTCGTCGTCGGGGGCGGCGCGCACCCCGACGTCGGCGCACGACCGGATCACGACATCCTGCATCCGCCGCACGTGCTCCGCCAGGCTCGGCGCCACGCCGAGGTGGACGATCGGGTAGCCCACGAGCTGGCCCGGCCCGTGGAACGTCACGCTGCCGCCCCGATCCACGTGATGGAGCTCCGCTCCCCGGGCCCGCAGGTCGCGCTCGGCCATGAGCAGGTGCGAGGGGTCCGTCCGCCGCCCCGCCGTGTAGACCGGCTCGTGCTCCAGCAGCAGCAGCGAGTCGGGGACGTCCCCGGCGATGCGGCGATCCACGAGCTCCCGCATCGCCTCGAGAGCGGGGCCGTAGGGCACCCTCCCCGGCGTCAGCAGCCAGGCCTCGCTCGTCACTCGCTCAGGTAGGCCTGGACCTCGCTCGTGAAGTCCCAGGTCTCGAGGTTCTCCTTCACCCTGGCCAGGAACTGCGCGGCCGTGGCCCCGTCGATCATCCGGTGGTCCCAGGACAGAGAGAGGTAGACCATGTGCCGGATCGCGATCGCATCGTCGATCACCACGGGCCGCTTCTGCACCGTGTCGAACGCCAGGATCGCGGTCTCGCCCGGGTTCATGATGGGGACGGAGATCAGCGACCCGAACGGCCCGGGGTTCGTGATCGAGAAGGTCCCGCCGTGCACCTCGTCCGGCGAGAGCTTCTTGGAGCGGGCCCGCGTGGCCACGTCGTTGATCGCGCGTGCCAGCCCCACCACATTCATCCCCTCGGCCCCCTTCACGATGGGGACGATGAGCCCCTCGTCGTAGGCCACGGCCACCCCGAGGTTCACCGACCGCCGGTAGGTGGCGGTGCCCTCCTCGAGGTTCAGCCGCGCGTTGACGTCGGGGTAGGCCAGCAGCGCGCCGCTCACCGCCCGGGCCAGGAACGGCATGTAGGTGAGCGAGATGCCCTCCTGCCGCTTGAACGCGTCCTTGGCCCGGTTCCGGAGCTGCGCGATCCGCTCCATGTTGACCTCGACGGCGTTCCAGGCCCGCGCGGACTGGTGGAGGCTCGCCACCATGTTCTCGGCGATCCGCTTGCGGATGTGCGAGATCGGCCGGACCTCCTCGGCGGCCGCGGGCGCCGCCTGGGGGGCCGGAGCCGGCCGCGGCTCCTCGGGGACCGCCTGGAGCGGGGGCCGGGCCTCCGCCGCGGCCGGCTCCTCGGCGGGCTGCCCCGATTCCACGACCGCCATGATGTCCTTCTTCGTGATCCTTCCCCCCGTGCCGGTGCCCTGGACCCGGTCCAGGTCGATCCCATGCTCGTCTGCGAGCCGCCGGACGAGGGGGGAGAGGATGTGGCTCCGGGGGCCTCGCTCGGCCGCGGCTGCCGGCTGGGCGGGCTGCCGCTCAGGCTGGGCCTCCTGGCGCTCAGGCTGGGCGGGCTGCTGCTCCGGCTGAGGGGCCGGTTCCGGCTCGGGCTCGGGCCGAGGTGGCTCTTCGGCCTTCTCCTCCCCGGCCTGGGCCTGCTCCTTCGGCTCCTCGGCCTCCTCGGACGGCGCGCCCTCCGCGGCGGCCTGCCCGTCCCCCGACTCGATCATCGCCAGCTGGGTCCCGACCTCGACGGTCTCGCCCTCCTGCACGAGGATCTCGGTGATGGTGCCGGCGATGGGCGAGGGCACCTCGGTGTCCACCTTGTCGGTCGAGATCTCGAACAGGGGCTCATCGCGGTCGACGCTGTCCCCCTCGCTCTTCAGCCACTTGACGATCGTCCCCTCGACGACGGTCTCGCCCAGCTGC
>DASUTW010000328.1:0-4243 GCA_036374395.1 Actinomycetota bacterium | reverse complement strand
GGTGAAGTCCACGTGGCCCGGCGTATCGATGATGTTGATCCAGTGGTCCTTCCACTTGGTGGTGGTGGCGGCGGAGGTGATCGTGATCCCCCGCTCCTGCTCCTGGACCATCCAGTCCATGACGGCGGTCCCCTCGTGGACTTCACCGACCTTGTAGGTCCGGCCCGTGTAGTAGAGGATCCGCTCGGTGGTCGTGGTCTTGCCCGCGTCGATGTGCGCCATGATCCCGATGTTCCGGGTCCTGGACAGGGGGTATTCCCGGATGACCAGGCCCTTCTGGCCACCCGTCTTCTGCTGCCCCTTCATCTGTTCCGCCGGCTGTGCCATGTCCATGTTCCTCGCGGGGACGGCCACTACGACCTCCCCTCGCCTCGGGCCCGGTCGTCCGGGCCTCGCGGATGCCCTTCCACGATCACCACCTGTAGTGCGCGAACGCCCTGTTCGCGTCGGCCATCTTGTGGATGTCCTCCCGGCGCTTCACCGCCGACCCCTGCCCCTGGGAGGCGTCCATGATCTCGCCCACGAGGCGCGCCGCCATCGTGGGCTCCCGCCGCTGGCGGGCGAACCCCACCAGCCACCGGAGCGCGAGGGTCGTCCCCCGCTGCGGTTTCACCTCGACGGGCACCTGGTAGGTCGCGCCCCCCACCCGACGGGAGCGCACCTCCAGCAGCGGCCGGGTGTTCTCGACCGCCTTCTTCAGTGTCAGCACCGGATCGTTCGCGGTCTGCTCGCTGATCCGCTCGAGCGCGTCGTACACGACGCGCTCGGCGAGGCTCTTCTTCCCGTCCCGCATCACCTTGTTGATGAGCTGGGTAACCAGAGGGTTCTGGTAGATCGGGTCGGGCACGGTGGCCCGCTTCGAGGCGGCTCCTCGTCTGGGCACCTCAGCTCCCCTTCTTGGCGCCGTACTTCGAGCGCGCCTTCTTCCGGTCGGAGACGCCCGCAGTGTCGAGGGCCGCCCGGATCACCTTGTAGCGGACGCCCGGGATGTCCTTCACCCGGCCGCCCCGAACCAGGACGATCGAGTGCTCCTGGAGGTTGTGCCCGATGCCGGGGATGTAGGCCGTGACCTCGACGCCGCTGGTGAGACGGACGCGCGCCACCTTCCGAAGGGCCGAGTTCGGCTTCTTCGGCGTCGTCGTGTACACGCGCGTGCACACGCCGCGACGCTGAGGGGAACCCGTGAGCGCCGGGCTCTTTGTCTTCGCAATGGGCTCCTTCCGGCCCCGGCGAACCAGCTGCTGGGTCGTCGGCATACCTCTCCCGTCCTCGTCTTCCTCGAAGTGACCCAGGAACCGCTCAGAACCCGGCCGGCAGACCGGTCCCAGGGCCGCGGTCGCGCCGAAGGCCCTTCGGTTCTCCTGGGGTTGCGAGACGAACATGGCCCGGAGGCGCCCGGACCACAATCGCCAACCTTATAACCGTGCCTCAGGACTGTCAATCGAGCGGCCGAGGACCGCTCGGGACGTGCTCCAGTATACGCGGCCCCGAGCCCCTCCGTCCGCCTGCCCGGCCTGCTTGAATCCACGTATGGAGGAGCTTCGGGAGGCGGCCCTGCGGGGCGTCCTGGAAGGAGGGCGGGTCGTCAGGGAGGCGGCCCTCAAGGGGACCCGGGCGAAGGGCGCGGGCGACTACGTCACCGAGGTCGACCGCGAGGCCGAGCGGAGGATCGCCGCGCTTCTCGAGGAGGCGACGGGGATCGGGGTGCGAGGCGAGGAGCACGGGGGCGAGGCCGCGGGACGCCACTGGCTCGTGGACCCGGTGGACGGCACGACGAACCTCGTGCACGGGTTCCCGATCGTGGGGGTCTCCGTGGCCCTGATCGAGGAGGGCGGGCCGGTCGTGGGCGCGGTGCACGCCCCTCATCTCGACGCCACCTGGACGGCGGTCCGGGGCGCCGGAGCCGAGCGGGACGGACGGCCCCTGGCGGTCTCGTCCCGGCCGACCGGAGAGGCGATCGTGGCCACGGGCTTCCCCTTCCGTCACAAGGACCGCCTCCCCGAGTACCTACGGGTGCTCGTCCCCGCCCTCCAGCGGTTCGAGGACCTGCGGCGGCCGGGGGCGGCCTCGCTCGATCTGGCCTGGGTCGCCGAAGGGACCTTCGACGGCTTCTTCGAGCTCGGTCTGTCCTCCTGGGACGTGGCGGCGGGGGCGCTGCTGATCGAGGAGGCGGGCGGGTTCGTCACGGACTGGGCGGGCGGCGACGGGTATATGGCCGGAGACATCCTGGCCGGGAACCCCGAGGTCCACGCGGCCCTGCTCGAGCTGGCTCAGGCCCTCGCGTAGATCGAGACGTGCCGCGTGCCGGTCGCGGTGAAGGGCTCCTCCCTCCAGCCGCCGTGGCGGGAGCGGAGCCTCAGCCCGGCGAGACGCGCCATGAGGTCGAGCTCGGAGGGCCACGCATACCGGAGCTCCACCGGGACCTGCCGCACCGTCCCCTCGCCCAGGAGCAGGTGCTGGGAGACGATCCGCTGGGCGATGGGGTCGTGCATCGAGACGTCGAGCACGACGCGGTCCGTCTCGACCCTGGAGACGTCCACCCGCTGGCCACGATCGAATCGTGAGACATCCGGGACGAAGGCCTCCACGACGAAGACCCCGTCCTCGGTCAGCCGCTCGGCCACGCGCGCGAAGCACCGGACCTGGTCCTCCTGCGAGGAGAGGGCGAAGAGCGTGTTGAAGACGACGAACACCAGCGAGTACGCGTCCGCGGGCGCCTCGACAGCGGCGAAGTCCCCGATCGCCACCCGGACGCCCTCGCCGCCGGGCTTCCGGCGCATCTCCTCGACCATCGACTCGGACGCGTCGATCCCGTGGACCTCGATCCCCCGCTCGGCCAGGGGGACGGCGATCCTCCCGGTGCCCACGCCCAGCTCGAGCACCGGACCCTCCCCCGCCAGCCGCGCCAGCGCCTCGATGGCGGCGTCCGTGTCCAGGTGCCACTCGTGAAGCTCGTCGTAGACGTCGGCGATGGCGTCGCCGTAGGTGGAGGGCTCGTAGTCGCTCATGGCGGGACCAAGCCTACCCAAGCCGAGGGGCCCGGGCGCGCGCCACAGCGCGCGCCCGGGCCCTCAGGCGGTCCTGCTCAGGCCTCCTCGCCCACCTCGGACGGGACCTCCTCGCCCGCGCCCTGCCCGTCGCCCTCGCCGAAGAGAACCCGGCGGGCCTCCTCCTCGGTCATCTCGCCCTCCTGGGCGGCGCCCTCCTCGGGCGCCTGCTGGCGGGCCAGCCAGTACTCTGGGATGGCGTCGGGGTTGATCCGCACCTGGAGGTTCCGGTAGCGGTTCATGCCGGTCCCCGCGGGGATCAGCTTGCCGATGATGACGTTCTCCTTGAGGCCGAGCAGCGGGTCGGACTTGGCGCTGATCGCCGCGTCGGTGAGCACCCGCGTCGTCTCCTGGAACGACGCCGCCGAGAGCCACGACTCGGTCGCCAGCGAGGCCTTGGTGATGCCCATCAGCATCGGCCGGGCCGACGCCGGCTCGCCGCCACCCTCCACGACCTCGGCGTTCTTCTCCTCGAAGCGCCGGCGGTCGACGAGCTCGCCCGGGAGGAACTCGGTGTTCCCGGGCTCCAGGATGTGCACCTTCCGCAGCATCTGCCGGATGATCAGCTCGATGTGCTTGTTGTGGATCGTCACGCCCTGGCTCCGGTAGACCTCCTGGACCTCCTCCACGAGGTGCCGCTGCACGGCGCCCACGCCCTCGACCCGCAGCTTCTCGTGAGGGTTCACCGATCCCTCGGTGAGCCGCTGGCCGACCTCGACGACGTCGCCGTCGGTCACGGTCAGCCTCGCCCGCAGTGAGACGGCGTACTGAACCTGCTCGCCGTCGTCGGACGTCACCGTGATCCTGCGGACGCCCTTCTCCTCGTCCTCCTCGATCTCGACCTTCCCCGAGAGCTCGGTGATCTGGGCCTCGCCCTTGGGGCGGCGGGCCTCGAAGAGCTCGACAACACGGGGAAGGCCGTGCGTGATGTCCTGGCCGGCCACGCCGCCGGTGTGAAAGGTTCGCATCGTGAGCTGCGTGCCGGGCTCGCCGATCGACTGCGCGGCCACGATCCCGACCGCGTCGCCGATCTCGACCACGGCCCGGCGGCCGAGGTGCCAGCCGTAGCAGCGACGGCAGACGCCGTGCCGCGACTCGCAGAGCAATGGGGAGCGGACGTAGACGCGCGGCGCCTGGCAGTCCGCGATGCGCGCCAGCTCGTCCTCCGTGATGAGCGCAACGCCCTCATCCATCGG
>DASUTW010000327.1:0-6706 GCA_036374395.1 Actinomycetota bacterium | reverse complement strand
GACCTCCTTGCCCAGCCGCGCCGTCTCCCGGAGCTGGCGCGGGACCACCAGGCGGCCCTGGGAGTCCAGGTCCACCTGCTCGGCCTTCCCGAAGAAGATCCGCGCGTAGTCGCGGGCCTTCGGGTCGGAGATGGGGAGCCGGTCGATCTCCTCGGCGCGCCGCCGCCACTCGTCGGCCGGGAAGGCGTAGAGGCAGCCGTCCTGCCCCAGCGTGATGAAGACGCCGTCGTCGAAGGACTCCCTGAACTTCACGGGGAGCGAGATCCTCCCCTTGGGGTCCATCTGGTATCGGCGCTCGCCGACGAGTTCGGCCACCCGCACTCCCCTCCCCTCCACTGGGCCCCACGTTTATGCCACCTGTACTCCACCCAGTCAAGATGCTGGAGGGAATTACAGTGATGGAAGTTAAAGGGTGTGGCTGATGTGGCGGTGTCGGGAGGAGGCCCGGGGGCGGGGGTGGGGTCAGCCGTTGGTACGGAAGCTGACCGCTTGGCCACAATCCGGACAGGTCAGCGCTCGAGACGATCCAAGGTTCGCTCCAACCCCGTCAAGCAGCCTACGGCGGCGGCCTCGACCACCTCGGGTGCAGCGTTTGGCCCCGCGAGTTCTCGGGCCATCGCATCGGCGATGTCCTCGGGTTCGGAGCTGTCCGCGTCCAGATCCCCGGCGATCTCTTCGAGGATCGACTCACGGGACTCCGCTCCCGGCGCCGAGTACGCCACCGCGAGCCGGCACCCCACGAGCCCCTGGCTCCGGGCGAGCTTTAGCACGTCTCTGCCAACCGTCGGAGCGGGGCTTGGGTCTGGCGGCGAGGCGGCGGGCTCACGCGTGCATCCGCCCGTCCCAAGTGTTAGAAAGACCACCCCCAGCACCAGGCATCGTAGCGGCCCATGTCGCGATCGTGACCGGGTGGTCACCATCCTGACCTCTTCGACGAACCACCTGGCCCCGGCGGGGCCAGCGACCAGCTACAGGTAGGCCTCCCACTCGGGCTCGAGGCGCCCGATCGACAGCTTCAGGCCGTCCCGGGGGACGTACGGATTTCGCCGGAGCCGCAGCCCCGCCTCGTGCAGGAGCCGGTTCTCCTTCCGCGAGTTGCACGCGCGACACGAGGCCACGACGTTCTCCCAGACGTGCTCTCCCCCGCGAGACCTGGGGACCACGTGGTCCACGTTCTCGGCCGGCTTCCCGCAGTACTGGCAGGACCAGTCGTCACGGGCGAAGACCGCCCGACGGGTGAGCGAGGCCCTGGCCCGGTAGGGCACCTTGACGAAGTAGTTCAGCCGCACCACCGAGGGGGCGTCGAACAAGGCGAACTCCGAGCGGAAGACCTGGCCGTTCGTCTCGAGGACCTCGGCCTTGTCCTTGAGCACGAGCACGACGGCACGCCTCGCCGTCACCACGGCGAGGGGCTCCTGCGTCGCGTTGAGTACGAGTGCTCTCCCCACGCCTCTGCCGACCCCGGTGATCGTCCGGGGCGTGTCGCCATTATAGGGGGAGCCGCCGGGTGTTCCGGGGGCCGGTGCTAGACTCGCCGCCGTGAGCACCCTCCCCGGCGCCCCCGTCGTGGCGGCCCGCGGCCTCGTCAAGCGCTACGGGACATTCGAAGCTGTCCGCGGCATCGACCTCGACGTCCCTGCGGGGCGGTGCTTCGGCTTCCTGGGCCCCAACGGGGCGGGGAAGACGACGACGATGCGCATGATCGCCACCTCCGCTCCTCCCAGCGAGGGCGAGCTCACCGTGCTCGGGCTGCCGGTCGAGCGGGGACGCGAGATCCGCTCCCGGATGGGCGTCGTCCCCCAGGAGAACAACCTCGACGAGGAGATCACCGTGATCCAGAACCTCGTCGTGTACGCGAGGTACTTCGACATCCCCCCGTCGGTGGCGCAGCCGCGCGGCGAAGAGCTGCTCGAGTTCGTGGCGCTGGGCGACAAGCGGGAGCGGATGCCTGAGGAGCTGTCCGGCGGCATGAAGCGCCGCCTGCTGATCGCCCGGGCCCTGATGAGCGACCCCGAGGTCCTGGTCCTCGACGAGCCCACCACGGGCCTCGACCCCCAGGCCCGCCACCTCGTCTGGGAGAAGCTGAGGGAGCTGAAGCGCCGGGGCGTCACCCTCCTCCTCACGACCCACTACATGGAGGAGGCCTCGCAGCTGTGCGACCGGCTCGTGATCATGCACGAGGGCCGGATCCTCGTGGAGGGCTCTCCGCGCGAGCTCGTGGCCCGCGAGGTCCCGCCCCAGGTGGTGGAGGTGCTGGAGCCTCAGGACCACGAGCGGGAGCACCTGGCCGCGCTCGAGGGCGTGGCGGACCACGTGGAGCACCTCTCCGATCGGGTGCTCCTCTACGGGAACGACGGCGAGGCGCTGCTGGGCAAGGTGCGCGGGATCGTCGCCGACCAGGGCTCGGTGTGGCTCCGGGGCTCCGGGCTCGAGGACGTGTTCCTCTCGCTCACGGGCAGGAGGCTGATCGAGTGAGCGCCGTCGCCCCGAGCCGGAGCCTGCTCCGCCCGCCCGACGTCCGCCTGCGGTCCGCGTTCCGCCTGTGGCAGCGGAACGCCACGATCTATCGGCGGACGTACAAGATGAACCTCCTGCCGAACTTCTTCGAGCCGTTCCTCTACCTCCTGGCGATGGGGCTGGGCCTCGGCGCCTACCTCTCGCAGGTGGAGGGGATCCGGTACATCGACTTCATCGCGCCCGGGCTCGTGGCCACCGCCGCGATGTTCGGTACGAGCTATGACGTCACATTCAACGCGTTCGTGAAGCTGCGGTTCGGCAAGGTGTATGACGCCGTCATGGCCACGCCGCTCACCCCCGAGGACATCGCCCTGGGCGAGCTGCTCTGGGGGACGACGCGGGCCTTCATCTACGGCGTGGTCTTCCTGATCATCGCCTCGTTCTTCGGGGTGGTGCACTCGTGGCTCGCGCTCCTTGCGCCGCTGGCCATCGCGCTGGTCGGGATGATGTTCTCGGTGATCGGACTGGCGTTCACCGCCGTGGTGCCGCTGATCGACTACTTCACCTACTACTGGACGCTCTTCATCACGCCCATGTTCCTCTTCAGCGGGATCTTCTTCCCGCTGGACCGGCTCCCGGACTGGGTCCAGTCCGTGGCATGGTTCATCCCGCTGCACCAGGCCGTCAACCTGATGCGGGCGCTGGTGCTGCACGGCGACCCCGGGGCCGCGGCGGCCGCGGCCGCGTGGATCGTCGTGCTGACGGCGGCGCTCGGCGTGCTGCCCCTCAACCTGCTCCGCCGCCGGATGATCCGCTGAGGTGCTTGACTCGGGCGAATGACACCCGTGTAATCCTATCGGAGGCGGGGCCGGCCGCGCCTGAGGGATGACGGACGCTCCCATACAGGGGCCGCGCGGGGCGTCTCAGGGATGAAGGGCGTCGGCCGCCGCCTCCCCTCCGCGCCGTTTCCGCCCTCGGCACCGTAGAATCGGAGCACTCAACTCCGGAGGGGGCGTGGCAGCGAGCAGCGACTGGGAACGGTTCCGGGCAACCTTCGACGCGATCCGAGCCAACATCGATCACGTGATCCAGGGGAAGAGTCGGGAGACCCGGCTGGCCCTGGCGGCCCTCGTGGCGGAGGGCCACGTTCTGATCGAGGACGTCCCCGGCGTGGGGAAGACGATGCTGGCCAAGGCGATCGCCCGCTCGATCGACTGCTCGTTCCGGAGGATCCAATTCACCCCCGACCTCCTCCCCACGGACATCACCGGCGTCAACGTCTTCAACCAGGAGCAGCAGGACTTCGAGTTCAAGCCGGGAGCGATCTTCGCCAACATCGTCCTGGGCGACGAGATCAACCGGGCCAGCCCAAAGACCCAGTCCGCGTTGCTGGAGAGCATGGAGGAGCACCAGGTGACGGTGGACGGCGCGACCTACGCCCTTGGGGTGCCCTTCATGGTGATCGCCACCCAGAACCCGATCGAGCACGAGGGGACCTACGCGCTCCCCGAGGCTCAGCTCGACCGCTTCATGATCCGGCTCTCGATCGGGTACCCCGAGGCCGAGGCAGAGGCTGAGATCCTCACCGCCCACGGGTCCCACTCGGCGCTCGAGGACATCGATCCCGTGGCCGACGCGGGCGGTGTCGCGGAGCTCATCGCGATGGCGCGCGAGGTCCACGTGGCGGAGCCGATCCGCCGCTACATCGTCGACCTGGTGGGGGCGACGCGGTCGCACCCCGACCTCTACCTCGGCGCAAGCCCCCGCGCCTCCCTGATGCTGATGCGAGCGGCGAGGGCCTACGCGGCCAGCGAGGGTCGCGACTACGTGCTCCCCGACGACGTCAAGGCGCTCCTCGTCCCGGTCCTCTCCCACCGCCTCATCGTCGCGCCCGACGCCGCGATGAGCGGGCACTCGGCCTCCTCGCTCCTCGTGGGCCTCCTGGACGAGGTCCCCGTCCCGGTCCAGGGCTGATCATGCTGACGCGGCGCGGGCTCTCGGTACTCGCCGCCGCGGCGCTCCTCTGGGTGGCGGCACGCATGACGGGCTCGCCCGACCTCCATATGGTCGCGCTCGGCCTGCTGCTGCTCCCTGCCCTGGCGGCCCTCTTCATCCGGTGGAGCCGGCACGGGCTGCGGGCCACCCGCCGGCTCGGGCAGCGTCGCGTGTTCGCCGGGTCGCCGCTGCGCGTGGCGATCGAGGTCCAGAACACGAGCCGGTCGGCCGCCTCCCTGGTGCTCCTGGAGGATCGCCTGCCCCCGAGCCTGGGGCGCGCCGCGCGCGCGGTGCTCGGAGGCCTCCGAGGTCGTCACCGCCAGACGATCTCGTACACCGTGCACTGCGGGCGGCGGGGCCGCTTCCACATCGGGCCCCTCATCGCCTCGGTGACCGACCCCTTCGGGCTCGCCCAGCGGAAGCAGGAGTTCCCCGACGTCCACGAGCTGATCGTGTATCCGCACGTGGACGACCTGCGCGCGCCCTCCCCCGCCCGGACGGCTGGGGGCGCTGGGGACACGACCGCCCGACAGCTCTTCCGGTCGGGCGAGGAGTTCTTCACGATGCGGGAGTACGAGATCGGCGACGACCTGCGGCGGATCCACTGGCCGTCCACCGCCCGAACGGGGCGCCTCATGATCCGCCAGGACGAGGCGGGGCGGCGGGCCTCCGCCACGGTGTTCCTCGACTCGCGACGGGCCGTCTACGGGGCCGACCAGGACCTCGAGCGCGCCGTCTCGGCGGCGGCCTCGGTGGGGACGCTCTACCTCCGGGGCGGGATCGACCTCCGTCTCGGGACCGTCGACCTCGCCCCCCAGCGGATGGCGCCCGAGGCGTTCCTCGAGGCCCTGGCCCTCACGGATCCCTCCCCCGAGCGCCAGCTGGGCCGCCCGCTCGTTCCGCTCCGCGACCGCAGCGCCACGGGCTCGGCGCTCCTCTTCGTCACCGGCCTGCTCGCCGACGAGGACCTGAGCGCGCTGATCGCCGCCACCGGCGCATACGGGCAGAAGGTGGCCGTCCTCGTGGTGGCCGGGGACGGCGACGAGGTTCGTTCCGCCCGGGTGCGTCTCTCGCGGGCGGAGTGGAGGACCGTCCTCCTGACCCCGGACCGGAGGCTCCAGGAAGCATGGACACTGGGAACCGCACGACCGATCGCAGCGGCCACGCGCTCCTAACGGCGGCGCTGATCCTGCTCGCCGGTGTCACCGGCGCCGCCTTCGGTCGCGTGTTCGAGGGCGGTCGGCCGGCGGCGCGTCTCGTCCTGGCGGCGGCCGCCGCGGTCGCCCTCGCGGCGCTGCTGGAGCGGCGACACCTGGCGCTGTCGGTGGCGACCGCGGCGGCCGCCGCCCTCGTCACGATCGGGCTCCTCGTCTTCCCCGCCACGACCTGGTTCGGGCTCCCCACCCCCTCCACCCTCGACGCCCTGGGCCGGGCGCTCGGCAACCTGGGCCGGCGGGCGGTCGAGGAGGCCGCCCCCGCCCCGGCCATCCCCGCGCTCTTCGCTCCATCGATCATCGCGGTGTGGGCCGCGGCCTACGGCGCCCATGCGCTGGCGGCCCGCGCGGCCAGCCCGATCTTGGCCCTCGTCCCGCCCGCGGGCCTGATCGGGTTCGCCAACGTCGTGGCCGAGGACGGTGCGCGACCCGCGTACGCCGCTGCGTTCCTGGTCGCCGCGCTGGCCGTGGTCTACACGTCCGGGATGAGGCAGCTCGACCTGTGGGGGCCGGTCCTCCCCCGGCGATCCCTCTCCGCCGCCCGGCTCGCCGCCGGGCCCTCCGGCCGCCTGGCCCGGCGGTTGGGCCTCGCCGCCACGGCCGTGGCCGTGCTCCTGCCGGGGCTCCTCCCCGGCTTCGGCGCCGACGCCGTCCTCGACCTCGACGGGGGATCCGGAGGACGGGTCGCGATCAGCCCCCTCGTGGACATCCGCCCGAACCTCATGCGCGACGAGCCGCTCGAGCTCTTCACCATCGAGGCGGACCGGCCCGCGTACTGGAGGCTCCAGGCCCTCGACGAGTACACGGGGCGCTTCTGGCGGCCGGGGGATCCGCGGGGCGACCCGGCAGCGGTCCCCGGCGGCCAGGGCCTCCTCCCCCAACCCCCCGGCGAGGGCCCGGCCCTCACCCAGCACGTCCGGGTGACCAGGCTGGGCGGCCGCTACCTCCCGGCCGCGCACACCCCCGTCGAGGTCGCCGCCGTCGGGCTCGACCTGCGGCACGACGCCGAGCGGGGATCGCTCATCGTCCCCGGGAGCCTG
>DASUTW010000326.1:0-7211 GCA_036374395.1 Actinomycetota bacterium | reverse complement strand
TGATCAGCCCGTGGCTGGTCAGCCAGTCGAGGGAGATGATCGGCACGTGCTCGGCGACGAGCGGCATCATCTTCGATGTAACCCCCTGCGGCGGCTCCGGGTCAACACGAGGCCCAGGACGAGGGCCGCCCCGGCGGCGAGGCCGAGCATCAAGAGGACGGACGGGCCTTGGTCGTCGGGCTCGGGCCTGGGGGCCGACACCTCGGCCCCGGTCGCGCTCGGGGACGGGCTCGGACCCACGGTGGCGGAGCCCTCCACGAGCACCGCCCGCGTGCCGGTCACGATCGCGTCGACGCCGTCGGTGACCCGGAGGCGCACCTGCGTGGGGCCGGCCGGCACCGGAGCGGGCAGCCGGAACCGGACCTGCCCGGCCTCGAGTGACCGCCAGCGGCTGCGCACGATCCCGTCGTCCTGGAGGAACTCGGCCCGGACCTTGACCGCCGACTCGGTGACGAGCGTCGCGCGGATCCCGCCGCCGGCCCGAGGCCGGATCCCGAAGCGCATGATCTCCAGCCGCGGGGCGGGAGGCGCGGAGGTCGTCACCCGGATCCCCCGGGGCGTCGGCGTGACCCTGAGCGGGGGGGAGGGCGGGCTGCCCACCCCTCGGATCGCGATCCGCGCCTCCCCCGCGGGCTCCACCGTCACCGAGGTCAGCCCGGTCGCGAGGAGCACGCGGATCGAGCCCGGGAGGTCGTAGCTCTGCGGCCGCAGGCCCCCGTAGTAGTGGGCGAGGATCTCCTCGTAGGAGAGGCCCCGGTCGGCCTTCCCCTTCGCCCCCCACTGGACCATCCCCACGCCGTGCCCCCATCCGCGGCCCTCGAGCACCAGGGCCCGGCCCTCGGTCCGCATGCGGAACCACGTCGAGGGGACCGTCATGGGGAGCCTCGTCCCGTCGGGCTCCGTGGGCGGGTAGCGGTCGGGGAGGAGACATCGGGCCGTGTCGTTCAGCGCGTCGCGGAGCTCGGCCTTGCTCAGCCGGGCGCCGAGCCGCCGGCCCCGGAGGAGGACCGCGCCCTGCTCGACCCGGACGCGCCGGAGGCCGCCGCCGCTCCACCGCCCGTCCGCCCTGAGGAGGCGCTCGAGGTCGGCGAAGGGAACCTCCACGCGCCAGCGGGAGACCGGCGACTCGCCGTCGTCCCGCTCGGGCTGGGAGGGGAGGTAGGGCAGGGGGTCGCCGCCCCAGACCTCCGCGTTCGTGTAGGTCCTGCCGTTCGAGGTCGAGGAGTAGAAGGTCTGCGCGGGTCTCCCCTGGAACAGGAGGATCCGGCCCGCTGTGGCCTCGACGGCCTCCGCCCACCGCCTTCCGAACGCTCCGCTCTCGACCCCCATCCCCATGTAGACCTGGCAGGCATCGGTGGCGCAGAGGTCGTACTCGCCGCCGGGGTCGAGGCGGCTGGCGGCGTAGGAGCGGGCCGCCACGACCTGTGCCTTCAGCGCCTCCTCGGGCCAGGATCGGGGGACCTCGGCGATGCCCTTCAGGTAGTCCTCGAACCCGAGCTCGCCGAGCACGGTGAGCGAGCCGTCGTCGGCCCGGAGCACCTCCACCGCTCCGCGGTAGCGCTCGTGGAGGACGGGCTGGACGGGATCCACGCACGAGGACTGGATCGGCGGGTAGTCGCCGTGGACGAGGACCGAGGAGCCGTCCGGCACGGCCACCCTGACGCGGCGCGGTGGCTGCTGCTGGGCGGCCGCCGGCGGAGCCTGGGCCAGCAGGACGCAGACCAGGATCGCGGCCGACGACAGGCGTGGGCGGGCCATGCGATCCACGGTAGCACCGGCCTCCCGCTAGGAGATCACGGCCTCGATCTCGGCCCTGAGCTGGTCCTCGGCCACCGCGCCGCTCCACTCGAAGACGACCTCGCCGGCCTCGTCCACCACCAGCGTGACGGGCTGGCCCAGCAGACCCAGGCTGTCCCGGATCTCCCCCTGAGGGTCGAAGACGCTGGGGTAGGGCCAGTCGAGCTCGAGGATGAAGTCGCGGGCAGCCTCGCGGTTGTCGAGGATGTCCACCCCCAGGAACTGAACGCGGCCCTCGTACTCTCGGGCCAGCGACGCGAGGTGCGGGCCCTCCACCCGGCACGGCCCGCACCACGAGGCCCAGACGTTGACCACGACCGGTGTGCCCTCGAGCGTCCGGAGGAGGGCGCGGAAGCGGTCGGGATCGTACTCGGGGAGCGCGAGGCGGTCCTCGTGCAGCGTGGGCCCGGCTCGGGGCGTCTCTCCGACGTCGGTCCCCCCGCAGGCCACGGCCAGGAGGGTCACGAGGGCGACGACCGCGGGCCGAGCGATCATGCCCTCACGGTACAACGGCCGGCGGGGGAGGGGTCGAGGGATAGGATGTGGGCGAGGTGGGAGCGACCCTCGACGCGCCGACGCTCCGGCGGGCGATGACCCTCTACGCACGGGCTCTGGAGGCCCACCGGGAGGAGATCGATTCGCTGAACGTCTTCCCCGTGCCCGACGGGGACACCGGGACCAACATGCTCCTCACCCAGCAGGCGGTCGTGGAGGCGCTGGAGAAGACGAGCGATGCATCGCTGGCGGAGACGGGGGAGACGATCGCCCGCGCGTCGCTGATGGGGGCCCGGGGGAACTCGGGCGTGATCCTCTCGCAGATCCTCCGGGGTCTCTGCGCCCGGCTCGGCGAAGGGGAGGCCGACGGCCGGGCGCTGGCCGAGGCGCTGGCGCGGGCCGACGCCCTGGCGAGGAGCGCGGTGGCCGAGCCGGTGGAGGGGACGATCCTCTCCGTGCTCCACGACGCCGCCGAGCGGGCGGGCGACGGGGACGTCGGGGCCGTGGCGGAGGGGGCGTTCGGCGCCGCGGAGGCCTCGCTGGTGCGCACCCGTGATCAGCTCGCGGCCCTGCGCGACGCTGGGGTCGTCGATGCCGGCGGGAAGGGGCTGGTGCTGCTCCTGGATGCCCTCCGCGCGGCGATCCGAGGGGGCGACCTCCGGACACGGGCGGGACCGCCCGGCCCCGTCGGTCACCGCGACACGCCGGGGACCACGGGCTCGAGGTACGGGTTCGAGACGATGTTCCTGTTGGAGACGGCGGACGGGGAGCTGGGATCCCTGCGCGAGGCCCTCCGGCGGATCGGGGACTCGGTCGTCGTGGTGGGCGGCGGTGGTCTGTACAACGTCCACGTGCACACGGACGACCCCGACGCCGCGGTCGAGGCGGGTCGCGCGGTCGGCGAGCCCCGCGAGGTCCGGGTCACGTCTCTCGACGAGCGGGTGGCCCGGCACTGCCTCGCGGGCCAGGCTCGGGGAGCTCGCGAGGCCGAAGAGGAGCAGGTGGGGCGGCTGCCCCTGGTGGCCGTGGTGGAGGGAGCGGGTCTGGAGGGCATCTTCCGCTCGCTGGGGGCGACGGTCGTGCGGGGTGGCCCCGGGAACAACCCGGCCGTCGGCGACCTGGTCCGGGCGCTGGAGCGGACGCCGGGGGATCTCGTCTTTCTGCTCCCCAATCACCCCAACGTGTGGCCGGCCGCAAAGGCCGCGGCCAGGGAGGCCGGCCGCGCGGAGGTCGTGCGCACCCGCTCGGCTTCCCAGGGCATCGCCGCGGCGCTCGCGTATTCGACGGGGGACGGATCGGCCCCCATGTCGGACGCGGCCCGGCGGACGGCCTCGGGCCGGCTGGCCCGGGCCGAGCGCGCGGCCGAGACCCCGGGCGGCGGCGTCGCCCCCGGGGACTGGGTGGGGATCGACGATGCCGACGGAGACATCTGGGCGGCCGGGGGCGACGCCGCCGCCGTCGCGGCACGCCTCGTGACAGACCGGCTGGCCACCGACCGCCACGAGCTGGCCACCGTCTACTGGGGATCGGAGGGCACCCGGGAGGGTGCGGAGGCCGTGGCCTGGGCGATCCGCGGGGCTCTCGCGGATCTCGAGACCGATGTGCAGCGGGGCGACCAGCCGCGCTACCCCTACCTGATCGCGCTGGAATGAAGATCAGCGTCCGGACCTCGATCTCGTCCTTCGCCGGATGGGCCAAGCGATCCGTGCCCGGGCTCCGCAAGCTCGGGATCGCGACGGTCGGCGACCTCCTCCACCACTACCCGCGCCGCTACATCGACCGCTCCAACGTGGCCTCGATCGGCGACCTCCACGTGAACGACGACGCCACGTTCATCGGGACCGTCCGCCGCGTCCGCCGCGCCTTCGCCCGGAACCGCCGGCAGATGGTCACCGTCACCGTCTTCGACCCCAGCGGCTCGATCGATCTCTTCTGGTTCAACCAGTCCTGGCCCGCCCAGCGGTTCCGCGAGGGGATGGAGGTTGCGGTCTCGGGCAAGGTGGGGGCCTTCCGCGGGAGGCTTCGGGTCACGAACCCCGCGGTGGAGATCCTCAAGGGCGGGGGCGACGAGACCGTCCACGTGGGCCGGATCGTGCCCGTTCACCCCGCGGGCGAAGGCGTCTCGACCGGCGTGATCCGACGCCTGGTCCACGACGCCCTGGAGCGGGTGGACGAGGTCCCCGATCCGATGCCGGCCGACGTGCTGGCGCGCCACGGGCTGCCCCCGCTGGCCGAGGCGCTCCAGGGCGTCCACTTCCCGGAGACCGACGCGGCGAAGGACCGGGCGATCGAGCGGCTGAAGCTGGACGAGCTCTTCTTCCTGGAGCTGGGGGTGGCCTTCCGCAAGCGGCGGGTGGAGCGCGAGGCCGAGGGCATCCCCCACGACCTCTCCGGGGATCTGGCCGAGCGCTTCGTCGGCGCCCTTCCCTTCGAGATCACGGACGCCCAGCGGCGGACGATGGACGAGGTGGCGAAGGACATGGCCGAGCCTCGGCCGATGCACCGCCTCCTCCAGGGGGACGTGGGCTCGGGGAAGACCGTCGTCGCCCTCTATGCGGCGCTGATCGCGATCCAGTCTGGCCGCCAGGCCGCCGTGATGGCCCCCACCGAGGTCCTGGCCCAGCAGCACTACCGGAACATCCGGGCCCTGCTCGCCGGGATCGGGGCGCGGTCGGTCACCGAGGGCCCGCTCGACCCCCAGATCGACCTCTTCGACCCGGATCCGGGGGAGCACAACCTCACCTACGCCCTCCTGACCGGCGCGGTCACGGGCGCCGAGCGGCGGGAGGTCCTCGAGGGCTTGGCCGACGGCAGCGTCCAGCTCGTCGTGGGGACCCACGCGCTCGTCCAGGAGGGGGTCGGGATACGGGACCTCTCGCTGGCGGTCGTGGATGAGCAGCACCGCTTCGGCCTCCATCAGCGGATCGCGCTGAAGGAGAAGGGCGCCCAGCCGGACGTCCTGATCATGACCGCCACGCCGATCCCTCGGACGCTGGCGCTCACGTACTACGGCGACCTGGACGTGTCGGTGCTCGACGAGATGCCGCCCGGCCGCCGCCCCGTCAAAACCCGGGTGGTCCGGACGCCGCAGCAGCGGCGGAAGGCCTACGAGCTCGTGCGTTCCGAGGTCGAGAAGGGGCGCCAGGCCTTCGTCGTCTGCGCCGCGATCGACGAGGGGAACCGCCTCGAGGTCAAGGCCGCCGAGCGCGAGGCCGAGCGCCTCCAGACCGAGGTCTTCCCCGACCTCCGCATCACGCTGCTCCACGGACGGATGCGTCCCCGGGAGAAGGACGAGCGGATGGAGGCGTTCCGCTCAGGGTCCTCGGATCTCCTCATCGCCACCACCGTGATCGAGGTGGGCGTGGACGTCCCCAACGCGACCGTGATGCTGATCGAGAACGCCGAGCGGTTCGGGCTGGCCCAGCTCCACCAGCTCCGGGGACGCATCGGCCGAGCCGAGCACGAGTCGTTCTGCATCCTCTTCGACGAGTCGGAACCCGACAACGAGGACGCGAAAGCGCGCCTCCAGGCGATGGCCCGGACCACCGACGGCTTCGAGCTGGCCGACGAGGATCTGCGGCTCCGGGGCGAGGGGACCCTCTTCGACATCCGGCAGTCTGGGATGCCCGACCTCAAGCTCGCCCAGCTGGCGCAGGACACCGACCTGGTGCGCGTGGCTCGCCGCGACGCCTTCGGCCTGATCGAGGCCGACCCCGACCTGTCCGAACACCCCGAGCAGCGGGCCGAGCTGGAGCGCCGGTTCGCCGAGCGGATCGATTGGCTCTTCCACAGCTGATGCGCAGGCCGCTCTTCTCTCGGGGGTACGAGGTGTTCTCCCGGGCCGAGGACCGGATCATCAGCGGCTATCGGGAGGAGACGGCGGGCGGGGCGCGGGGACGTGTCCTCGAGATCGGGGCGGGGAACGGCCTCAACTTCGCGCGGTACCGCGACGCCCGGGTGATCGCCCTCGAGCCAGTGGCGGACATGCTTCCGAGGGCGCGAGCTCGGGCCGTCGAGGCGCCGGTCCCCGTTCACCTCGTGCGCGGCGTGGCCGAGGCGCTGCCGTTCGACGAAGAGGCCTTCGACACGGTCGTGGTGAGCCTCGTGATGTGCAGCGTGCCCGACCCGGCGGGCGTGGCGGCCGAGATCCGGCGCGTCCTCAAGCCCGGCGGTCAGGTCCGGTTCTTCGAGCACGTCCGGGCCCACGACCCTCGGCTGGCGAGGCGTCAGGACCGGATCGGCCCCCTCTACACGAGGTTCACGGGCGGGTGCCGGATGAACCGAGACACGCTCACCGTCCTGCGCCTAGCGGGTTTCCGGGTCCGCTACCGTCGCTTGTCCTACGGCCCGAAGCACCTGCCACACGTGATCGGGGTCGCCACGCCGCCGTGAGGATCATCGCAGGCACGGCGAAGGGTACGCGCCTCGCCGCCGTCCCCAAGGGCACGCGGCCCCTCTCCGACCGGGCCCGAGAGGGACTGTTCTCCAGCCTGGGGGAGCGGATCGTTGGGGCCCGCGTGCTCGAGCTGTTCGCGGGAACGGGGGCCATGGGGCTCGAGGCGCTGTCGCGGGGCGCCGCCTCGGCCACGTTCGTGGACTCGGCCTCCGATGCGGTCCGCACGATCCGGGAGAACCTGATCCGCACCGGCCTCCAGGGAGAGGTCGTCCGCTCGGACGCTCTCCGCTTCCTCTCGGGCCCCGGGGAGTTCGATCTCGTCCTGCTGGACCCGCCCTGGCGGCATCCCGAAGCGGACGTTCGGGACGTTCTGGAAACCCTAGAGCCTCATCTGGCCTCAGGAGCCACGGTAGCGATCACCCGTCCCCGCCGCGCTTCCACCGATGTGATTCCTGTAAACTTGCAGGTCGTCAAGCACCTCGACTACGGGGAGACGCGCATCCTCGTCCTGGAGGCTCGGTGA
>DASUTW010000325.1:0-2466 GCA_036374395.1 Actinomycetota bacterium | reverse complement strand
GCGACCTTGACCCTGGACTCCTGCTGGATCACTTGGCCTTCTCCACGATCTCGACCACGCGCCAGCGCTTCGTCTTGGACAGGGGACGGGTCTCCACGATGCGCACGCGGTCGCCCACGCCGACCTCGTTGCCCTCGTCGTGGGCCCGGAGCTTCGACGTCCGCCGGACGATCTTCCGGTACAGGGGGTGGCGGAGCTGTCCGTCGACGCGCACCACGACGGTCTTGTCCATCGCGTTCGACACGACGACGCCCGTCCGCACCTTCCTGCTGCCGCGCTCGGCGCTCATCGGGCCTCCTCCTCCTCGCCCGCGGCCTCCTCGGCCTCCAGCTCCTCGAGCTCCCGCTCGCGAAGGATCGTCAGGATCCGGGCCATGTCGTGACGAACCGCCTTGATCGTCATCGGGTTGTCGAGCTGACCGGTGGCGAACTGGAAGCGGAGGTTGAACAGCTCCTCCTTCGCCGCCTCCAGCCGTTCCAGCAGCTCGTTCCGGTCCAGGTCACGGAGCTCGGCGGGCTTCGTCACGCCCCACCCCCGAACCTGGTCACGAACTTGCTGCGGACGGAGAGCTTCGCGGCGCCGCGGCGCAGGGCCTCGCGGGCCACGGTCTCGCTGACGCCGGAGAGCTCGAACATCACCCGGCCGGGCTTGACCACCGCCACCCAGTCCTCGGGGTTGCCCTTCCCCGAGCCCATGCGCGTCTCGGCCGGCTTCTTCGTCACTGGCTTGTCGGGAAAGATGTTGATCCACACCTTCCCGCCGCGGCGGATGTACCGGGTAATGGCCACGCGGGCCGCCTCGATCTGGCGGTTGCTGATCCAGCCCGGCTCCAGGGCGGCAAGGCCGTAGTCGCCGAACTGCACATCGGTGCCGCCCTTGGCCTTGCCACGCATCCGGCCGCGCTGCTGCTTCCGCCACTTGACCTTCTTCGGCTGCAGCATCAGGCCGAGCCTCCCTCGGAGCGGCCCTCGCTCGAGGTGGCCTCGTCGCCCTCGGCGGGCTTCGCCGCCGCGGGCTCCTCGGCCACCTCCGCCATCTCCTTCTCGTCGGTGACGAGCGCGCCGGTCGAGGCCCCGCCGATGCCGGCCAGCGCTCGGGCGCGGGCTCGCTCCGTCTCCTGCTCCTCCTGCGGGATCTCGTCGCCGTGGTAGACCCAGACCTGGACGCCGATCATGCCGAAGGTGGTGCGGGCCTCGGCCAGCCCGTAGTCGATCTTGGCCCGGAGGGTGTGGAGGGGGACGCGCCCCTCGCGGTACCACTCGCGGCGCGACATCTCCATGCCGCCCAGGCGGCCGCTGCACTGCACCCGGACGCCCAGAGCCCCGGCCCGCATCGCGGTCTGCACCGCCCGGCGCATGGCCCGGCGGAACGAGACGCGGCCCTTGAGCTGCTCGGCCACGCCCTGCGCCAGCAGGGTGGCGTCGGTCTCGGGGCGGGAGTCGGTGGCCGCCACGTTGAGGTCCTCGACGTTGACGGACACGCGCTTGGCGGTGATCCGCTCGAGATCCTTGCGCACCCGCTCGACCTCGGAGCCCTTCCGGCCGATCACGATCCCCGGCCGCGCCGTCCGGATGTTCACCTCGATCTGGTCGCCGCCCTTGCGGTCGATGATGATCTCGGAGATCCCGGCCCGCGACAGGTGCAGCTTGATGTAGTCGCGGATCTTGATGTCCTCGTGGAGCGCCTGCGCGTACTCCCTCTTGCCCGCGTACCACTTCGAGCGCCACGGGTAGATCACGCCGAGGCGGAAGCCGTAGGGATTAATCTTCTGGCCCACCGGGCACCTCCTCGGTCGTCCCCACGATCACGGTGATGTGGCTGGTTCGCTTGTCGATCCTCGTGGCCCGCCCCATGGCGCGCGGACGGAACCGGCGCAGGGTGGGCCCCTCGTCCACGTAGGCCTTCGTGACGAACAGGTTCTCGGGTACGACGCCCGGCAGCTGCCCGGCGTTGGCCACGGCCGACTCGAGGGTCTTGGCCACGGTCTGGTTGACGCCGTAGGGGGTGAAGCGCAGGATCCGCCGCGCCTCGTCCACGTGCTTGCCGCGGATGAGGTCGGTGACCCGGCGCGCCTTCCTCGGCGCGACCCTCACGTACCTGCTGATCGCTCTCGCTTCCATCGGCTCCTACTTCAGGGACGTGCTTCGCTCGGTGTGGTGGCCGTGGGTGCGGAAGGTCCGCGTGGGCGCGAACTCGCCCAGCTTGTGGCCCACCATGCCCTCGGTGATGAACACCGGGACGTGCTTCCTGCCGTCGTGGACGGCGATCGTGTGCCCGACCATCTCGGGGATGATCGTCGAGCGGCGCGACCACGTGCGGATCACCCGCTTCTCGCCGCGCTGGTTCATCGCCTCCACCTTGGCCAGGAGGTGGTCGTCCACGAACGGTCCCTTCTTCAGCGACCTCGGCATGCCTCAGCCCCTCCCCTTGCCGCGGCGGCGGATGATGTAGCGGTCGGAGGCCTTC
>DASUTW010000324.1:0-2411 GCA_036374395.1 Actinomycetota bacterium | reverse complement strand
GGCCGGCGCCCGCGGGGTGGTCTGCTCCGGGGATCGCGTCCGGGAGGTCCGGGACGCGCTGGGCGACGCGCCGCTGATCGTCGTCCCCGGGATCCGCCCGGGCGGGATGGGGGCGAACGACCACGCCCGGGTCCTGACCCCCCGGGAGGCCGTGGAGTGCGGCGCCGACCTTCTCGTCGTGGGCCGCCCGATCACGCAGGCCGCCGACCCCGTCCAGGCCGCGCGGGCCATCGCCCGGGAGCTCGAGGGATGATCCGGGAGCTGCTGGAGGAGCGGGGCGCCCTGCTCTCCGGGCACTTCCTGCTCACCTCGGGGAAGCACTCCGACGTCTACGTGGAGAAGGCCCGGATGCTCGAGGACCCCGCGCTCGTGGCTCGCCTCGCCGGCGAGATCGCGTCCTGGTACGAGCGGGTCGAGGCCGTGGTGTCCCCAGCGGTCGGCGCGATCCCCCTCGGGTTCGCGGTGGCCGCGGCCGCCGGCGCGCGCTTCCTCTACGCGGAGCGGGACAGGAGGCAGATGACGCTGCGCCGCGGCTTCGCCCTGCGGCCCGGTGAGCGGACCCTCGTCGTGGAGGACGTCGTGACCACCGGCGGCTCGGCCGGCGAGGTGTGGGAGCTCGTGCGCTCGGCCGGGGCCGAGGCCCTCGGCGTCGCCGCGCTCGTGGACCGGACGGCAGGGCCGATGGCCTTCCCCCTGCGGGCCCTGGTCCGCGTGGAAGCCCGGGTGTTCGAGCCCGGGGTGTGCCCGCTCTGCTCGGCTGGGGAGCCCCTCGCCGGCCGCGGCTCGCGCCACCTCTGAACGTCCGCCGCTTGTGACCTGCTCGTTCCGCATTGCCGCCCGGAAAAGGGCGTGGGTATAATCCCGGCGCTTCCGAAGCCACCTGAAGGAGGATGTATGCCCCTGCCATCGCTCACCCCCGAACAGCGACGTCAGGCCCTCGAGAAAGCCGCGGAGGCCCGCAAGAAGCGAGCCGCGGTCAAGCAGGAGCTGAAGAAGGGCTCCCTCTCGCTCCGCGACGTCCTGAGCCGGGCAGGGAACGACGACATCCTGGGGAAGATGCGGGTCTCGGCCGTCCTCGAGTCGATGCCCGGCGTGGGGAAGGTCCGGGCCCGCAAGATCATGGAGCGGCTGGACATCTCCTCGAGCCGCCGCGTGCGCGGGCTGGGGTCGAAGCAGCGGAAGGCCCTCCTCGAGGAGTTCTCGCGGCGCTGAGGCGCCGGGGCGGCGCCGGTGCGAGGTCGCCTCGTCGTCGTCTCCGGGCCCTCGGGTGTGGGGAAGGGGACCGTGGTTCGCGGGCTGCTCGCGGCCCGGCCCGACCTCGCGCTCTCCGTCTCGGCAACGACGCGAGACCCTCGCCCCGGCGAGGTGGACGGCGTCCACTACCGGTTCCTGGGCGACGCAGCGTTCGACCGGCTGATCGAGCGGGGCGCCTTCCTGGAGTGGGCGGAGGTGTTCGGCCGCCGCTACGGAACTCTCGCCGAGGACGTGGAGGAAGCTCGGGCCGGGGGCAGGGATGTGCTCCTCGAGATCGACGTCCAGGGCGCGCGAACCGTGCGGGAGCGCGTGCCGGATGCGATCCTCGTGTTCCTCCAGCCCCCCTCGGAGGAGGAGCTTCGACGGCGCCTGGCCGCGCGGGGCACCGAGACGGGGGAGTCGCTGGAGGCGCGCCTCCGCGAAGCACGACGGGAGATGGCCGAGGCCGACCGGTTCGACCACGTGGTCGTGAACGACGAGATCTCCCGGGCCGTGGTGGAGGTTCTTGCTATCATCGACGCACCGATCCGCGAAGGAGACCCCTCTTGATCGAGCCCAGCATCGACGACCTGCTCGAGAAGGTCGACGCCAAGTACGCGCTCGTGATCCTGGCCGCGCGCCGGGCCCGCGAGATCAACAACTACTACAGCCAGCTCGGGGAGGGGCGCGGCGAGTTCGTGCCGCCCCTCGTCGAGACGGGCGGGCTCCGGGAGAAGCCGCTGACGATCGCGATCCAGGAGATCGCGGAGGACAAGGTCACCGCCGAGCGGCCGGAGGAGCCCGAGGCCGAGGAGTAGGGGTGGCCGGCCCCCTGGCCGGGCGGCGCGTCCTCCTGGCGGTCACGGGGGGCATCGCCGCGTACAAGGCCGCCTATCTCTGCAGGCTCCTGCAGGAGCGGGGGGCCGAGGTCCAGGTCGTGATGACCCCCTCGGCTACGCGCTTCGTCGGCCCCGACACCTTCGCCGCGCTCACCGGCCGGGGCGTCCACCAGGGCGTCTTCGAGCGAACCGAGACCGTCCTCCACGTCCGGCTGGCTCGCGAGGCCGACGCCGCTGTCGTGGCCCCCGCCACGGCCAACGTCCTGGCCAAGCTGGCGAACGGCATCGCCGACGACCTCGTGACCTCGACCCTCCTGGAGTTCCGCGGCCCGCTCGTCG
>DASUTW010000323.1:0-4524 GCA_036374395.1 Actinomycetota bacterium | reverse complement strand
ACGCTGCGGGGGGAGCCGGCGGGGGCGTCCCCATCGCCTTGCTCTCGTTGAACCGGACCCAGGCCCCGTAGGCCATGGCCAGCAGCACGATCAGCCCGACCCACGCGCCCCAGGCGATCCCGTAGCCGCTCCGGGTGAGCGCGATGACGAAGCGGATCAGCCCGAACAGGACCGTGGCCGCCGCGAGCCCCGCGCTGATCAGCGCCTCGGACACGTTCAGGTTCAGGTTGACGCCGGCCATCAGCATGAGCTCCCAGACCAAGAGCAGGATGGCGAGGATCCCGGCGAGGACCCCGATCCCGTTCCAGCCGGAGATGTTCACACCCGGGAGCTCGAACCCCGGCAGGCCGCCCACGTCGAAGCTCTCCCACGGGAAGAAGAGCGTGACGAGGAAGACGAGGCCGGTGATCAGGAGGGTCTTCTGACCCATCGTGAGCCTCGAGATGTCGAACCCCTGCTGCGCCATGCGGTCTCCTTTCGGTCTCCCCCGGGCTGGTGGGTTCTCTCGCGTGATTCTCGTGACCCCGCTGGGTCGAGTCAAGGACGCTGGCCGAACGCCGCGGTGGCCCGCACGACGCCCGTCAGCGTCGCCGCCACCGCCAGGCCGAGGACGACGATGGGCACCGGCCCGCGCGTCGAGAGCCCTGGGGAGGGGAGGGCGAGGAGCGTCGCCAGGACGGCCAGCACCCCCAGCCCGATGTGGACGGCTCGGGGGCGGCTCCGCCGCCCGCGGAGCGACGCCACCGCGGCCAGGAGGAGCAGCACGCCCGCCACGAACGGCCACGGCTCGGGGACCGGTGTCCACGCCGAGAGGAACCCGGCCCGCGACCCCTGCCGGTCCCAGGGCAGGAGGGAGACGAGGACGGCGGCGAGGAAGAGGAGGCCGGCCGGGAGGTCCCGGAACCGGACGGATCGAGGGGGAGCGGCCGCCTCGACCGCCTCCCCCAGCTCATCGCCCACGCACTCCCTGCAGCGGATCTCGCCCCGGACGGGGACGGCACAGCCCAGGCACGCGGCCCGTCCGCATCGTCCGCAGGTCTCTCGGGCCGGGACGTCCGGGTGGACCGAGCAGGCGTTGGCGCTCACGCCCATATGGTAGTTTGCGCCCGGTGAACGCTCGGCTCGCGGTCCTGGCGTCGGGCTCCGGGACCAACCTCCAGGCTCTGCTGGACGATCCGGTCGTGGGTCCGCGGGTGTCCCTCGTCGTGAGCGACCGGGGCGACGCGGGCGCGCTCGACCGGGCCGCGGCCGCCGGCGTGAAGGCCGTGCACCTCGATCCCGCGATCCACGACGACCGGGCCGCCTACGACGCCGCGCTCCAGGACCTCCTCGTCTCCGAGGGCATCGACCTCGTGTGCCTGGCCGGCTTCATGCGCATACTCGGTCAGACCCTCGTCCGGGCCTTCGAAGGGCGGATGCTGAACGTCCACCCCTCGCTGCTCCCGGCCTTCCCCGGGGCCCACGCCCCGCGCGACGCGCTGGCGTGGGGGGCGAAGGTCACCGGCGTGACCGTGCACGTCGTGGACGAGGAGGTGGACCAGGGGCCCATCGTCCTCCAGGAGGCGGTGCCCGTCCGCGAGGACGACGACGCCGAGTCGCTCCACGCGCGCATCAAGGACGTCGAGCACCGCGTCTACCCGCGGGCGGTGCGCTGGTGGCTCGAGGGGCGCGTCCGGATCGACGGGCGCCGCGTGCGCATCGAGGGCGAGGCATGAGCGACCTCCTCCCCGTCCGGCGGGCGCTCCTCTCGGTGGCCGACAAGGAGGGGCTGGTCGTACTGGGGCGAGGCCTCGTCGAGGAGGGCGTGTCGATCGTCTCCACCGGCTCCACCGCCCAGTCCCTGCGCCAGGAGGGCGTGCCGGTGACCTCCGTTGCGGAGGTGACCGGGTTCCCCGAGATGCTCGGGGGGCGTGTGAAGACCCTCCACCCGGCGATCCACGCGGGCATCCTGGCCGACAAGCGGGACGAGGAGCACCTGCGCCAGCTCGAGGAGGCGGGCATCCAGCCGTTCGACCTCGTCGTCGTGAACCTCTATCCGTTCGAGCGGACGGTGCGCTCGGGGGCGGCCAGGGACGAAGTGGTGGAGCAGATCGACATCGGCGGCCCGACGCTGGTGCGGGCCGCCGCCAAGAACTTCGGCTCGATCGGCGTGATCGTGGATCCCGAGCGCTACCGGGAGGTCCTGGCGGCGATCGAGGGCGGGGGGCTCCCCCAGCGGCTGCGCGCCTTGCTCGCGGAGGAGGCCTACCGTCACGTGGCCCTCTACGACGCCGCGATCGCGTCGTGGTTCGGCTCCTGGGCCGGGGACGGTGGGCTTCCCCGCGTCCTGGCCCCCGGCTTCGAGCTGGTGTCCCCGCTCCGCTACGGGGAGAACCCGCATCAGCGGGCCGGCCTCTACCGGGAGGCGCTCTCGGACGGTCCGCTGGGCGGAGCCGAGGTGCTCCAGGGCAAGGAGATGTCCTACAACAACTGGCTGGACGCGGAGGCGGCCCGGGCGCTGGCCGGCTCGTTCGAGGAGCCCGCCTGCGTCATCGTGAAGCATCACAATCCCTGCGGCACGGCGGCCACGGGGGACCTCGCGGACTGCTATCGCGACGCGCTCGCGTCCGATCCCGTTTCGGCGTTCGGGGGCGTCGTGGCCTTCAACCGCGAGGTGGACGAGGCCACCGCGAGGGCGATGCAGGAGGTCTTCACCGAGGTGGTGGTGGCCCCCGGCTTCTCCCCGAAGGCGCGCCAGCTCCTTGCGGGGCGCGAGAACCTGCGCGTCGTTCTCGCGCCGCCTCCCGCGCCGGGCGGGCTGGAGCTCCGGCCGATCGCGGGCGGGGCGCTGGCCCAGGACGCCGACGCGGTCCGCGAGCTCAGGGACGCGATGCGGGTCGCGACGCGGCGGACCCCGACCGAAGAGGAGTGGGAGGGGCTCCTCTTCGCCTGGCGCGTGGCCGCTCGGGTGAAGTCGAACGCGATCGTCCTGGCGCGGGGCCGGGCCACCGTGGGGGTGGGCGCCGGGCAGATGAGCCGCGTGGACAGCGTGGAGCTCGCGGGGCGGAAGGCCGGGGACCGCGCGCAGGGCTCGGTCCTGGCCTCCGACGCATTCTTCCCCTTCCGGGACGGCATCGACGCGGCCGGAGAGGCGGGGGTGACGGCCGTGATCCAGCCCGGGGGATCGGTCCGCGACGAGGAGGTCGTGGCGGCGGCGGACGAGCACGGCATGGCCATGGTGCTCACCGGGGTCAGGCATTTCCGCCATTAGGGGAGCAAGGAGTGCGGCTTCCGCCCAACTCGCCCGCCTCCGTCGAACGGGATATGCTCGCCCGCGAACGCCCAGGGCCCCTGCTCGGGGCCCTCGGCCCGCCGGAAGAAGGGAGGCAGAGATGCGAAGGGGCACCTTGGCGAGGCTCGGCGCGCTCGTAGCCGTCGTCGCGCTCCTCGCGGCAGCCTGTCAGAGGGGAGAGGACGCCCCCGAGGCCACCGACGAGGAGGAGCCGCAGGCCCAGCAGGAGGGAGGTCTGCTCCAGGAGATCCGGGACCGGGGGATGCTCCGGTGCGGCGTGAACAACACCGTGCCTGGGTTCGGCTTCGAGACCTCGGGCGGTGAGATCGAGGGGTTCGACATCGACTTCTGCACCGCGATCGCAGCGGCGGTGTTCAACACCCCCGACGTGGAGGGGATGATCGAGCTCTTCCCGGTCGACGCCGAGGAGCGGTTCAATGCGCTCCGCGCCGGAGAGTACGACGTGCTCGTGCGGAACACGACCTGGACCTCGAGCCGCGACGGCTCAGAGGGCGTGGCCTTCGCCCACGTCAACTTCTACGACGGCCAGGCGATGATGGTCCGCGAGGGCGAGTTCAGCGCGGTGGACGAGATGGACGGAACCTCCGTCTGCGTCACGACCGGGACGACGACCGAGCTCAACCTGGCCGACTACGCGGCGCAGGTGGGCGTGGACATCGAGCCGGTGACGTTCGCCGAGAACCCGCAGCTGCAGGAGGCCTTCATCTCCGGTCGCTGCGACGGCTGGACGTCCGACCGGTCCCAGCTGGCCGGCATCCGCTCGGCGTGGCCCGAGGAGGAGGGCGGCCCCGAGTCGCTCCTCATCCTCGACGATGTCATGTCGAAGGAGCCGCTGGCGCCCGGCGTCCTCGACGGGGACCAGGATTGGCATGCGGCCGTCGACTGGGTGGTGAACGGTCTCATCCTGGCGGAGGAGCTCGGGGTCGACAGCTCGAACGTGGAGCAGCAGGCCCAGAGCCCCGACAACCCGCAGATCGCGGCGCTGCTCGGGGTCCCGTTCGAGGCCGAGACCGAGACGATCACCGTGGACAGCGGGCTCGGGCTCGACAACGACTTCATGCAGGCCGTGCTGGAGGCCGTGGGGAACTACGGCGAGATCTTCGACCGCCACCTTGGCCCGAACACCCCGCTCGGGCTCGATCGGGGCGTGAACGCGCTCTGGACCGACGGCGGGATCCAGTACGCGATGCCGTTCAGGTAGACCGACGATCGGCGGGGCGGGGGTTCGGGAC
>DASUTW010000322.1:0-6936 GCA_036374395.1 Actinomycetota bacterium | reverse complement strand
CGGGCCCGGTCCACGCGGAAGGTCGAGAGGTCCCGAGCGTTGATCCCGACCGGGTCGGCCCCGAGCCGGGTCGCCCGCCCCAGCTCGTCCCCGTCGTGCGCCTCCACCAGGGTCTCCAGCCCGATCGCCTCGGCCCGGGCCATCAGCCGTCGCGCCGCCCGATCGTCCAGGTCGCGAAGGAGGAGGAGCGCTGCGTCGGCGCCCGCCCGGCGGACCTCCTCCAGGTCCTCCTCGGTGCGGAAGAAGCCCTTGGCCAGCAGGGGCAGGTCCGTGGCGGCCCGGGCGGCCCGGAGGTCCTTCAGGGACCCCGCGAAGCGCTCGTCCACGAGGATGGACACCGCCGCCGCCCCTGTGCGCTCGAAGGCGCGGGCCAGCCGGGAGACGTCCGCGTCCGGGCGCAGGTCGCCGGCCGAGGGAGAGCGCCGCTTGATCTCGGCGATGGCGGAGAGGCCCGGAGCCGCGAGCGCCTGTCGGAACCGCCTCACGCCACAGCCTCCTCGGCGCGGCTGAACGCCACCAGCGTCTCGAGCTTCGCGGCGGCCGCGCCGCCGTCCACGACCTCGGCCGCCGCGGCCAGACCCTCCCGGAGGTCCGAGACGAGCCCGGCGATCCGTAGCGCGGCCGCCGCGTTCAGCAGCACCGCGTCCCGCTTCGGCCCGGCCGCGCCGTCGAACACCTCCCGGATGGCCGCCGCGTTCTCCTCCGGCGTCCCGCCCCGGAGGTCGCCGGGAGCGCACCCGTCGATCCCGAGATCGGCCGGGTCCACCATCCTCTCCTCGACACGACCTTCCTCGACCTCGAACACGAGGTTGGGTCCCGCCGGCGACAGCTCGTCGATCCCGCCCGCCCCGTGCACGACGAGGGCTCGATCCGCGCCGAGCAGGGCCAGAACCCTCGCCACGGTCCCGGCCAACTCGCGGGCGTACACGCCGACGAGCTGGGCCCGGGCCCCGGCCGGGTTCGTCAGCGGCCCCAGCACGTTGAAGACCGTGCGCGCCGCCAGCTCCCGCCGGACCGGGCCCGCGTGCCGCATCGCGGGGTGGTGCGCAGGGGCGAAGAGGAACCCGAACCCGTGCTCGTCGATCGACTCGGCGATCCGCTCGGGCGAGAGGTCGAGGGAGAACCCCAGCGCCTCGAGGACGTCGGCCGAGCCCGAGGCCGAGGACACGGCCCGGTTCCCGTGCTTGGCCACACCCGCCCCGGCCGCCGCCGCTACGAGCCCCGCCGCCGTGGACAGGTTCAGGGTTCCGGCCCCGTCGCCGCCGGTGCCGGCGGTGTCGATAAGGTCCGAGCGGCGTGGGGATACGGGGAGCACGTGGTCGCGCATCGCCTCCGCGCACCCCGCGATCTCGTCCGGGGTCTCCCCCTTCATCCGCAGGCCCACCAGGAACCCCCCGATCTGCGCGGGGGTGGCCTCCCCCCGCATGATCTCGCCCGTCACGGCCCGCGCCTCCTCTCGGGACAGGTCCGAGCCCTCCAGCAGGCGTGCGAGCGCGTCCGTGATCGACATCTGCCTCACCTCCGCTCCAGGAAGTTGCGAACAAGGGATGGCCCGAGCGGCGTCAGCACCGACTCGGGGTGGAACTGCACGCCCTCCACCGGCAGGGACCGGTGTCGAACGCCCATGACCTCACCGTCCTCCGCCCGGGCGCTGACCTCCAGCGCGTCGGGCAAGCGGCGAGCGGCGAGCGAGTGATAGCGGCCGGCGACGAAGCCCTGGGGCACGCCTCGGAACACCCCGCGCCCGTCGTGGCGGATCGAGGCCCCCTCGCCGTGGACGAGCCTCCGGGCCGGCCCCACCTCCCCGCCGAAGACCTCCACGATCGCTTGATGCCCGAGGCACACGCCCAGGGTGGGCGTGCGGGCCGCGAGTCTCCGGAGCACCGCCCGGGTCGCGCCCGCCTCGGCCGGGCACCCCGGCCCGGGCGAGATCACCAGGTGGCTGGGGGCCGCGGCCTCTGCCTCTTCGGGCGTGATCGCGTCGTTCCTCACCACCAGAACCTCCACGCCGAGCACGCGGAGGAGGTGGGCGAGGTTGTGCGTGAACGAGTCGTAGTTGTCGAGGAGCAGGATCATCGCTCGGCCTCCTCGATCGCCTGCTCCATTGCGGCCAGCTTCTGCAGGCACTCCCGGTGCTCGAGGTCGGGATCCGAGGCGGCCACGATCCCCGCGCCCGCCTGGAGGCGGGCGACGCCGTGCACCAGGACGATCATCCGGATCGCGATGCACGCGTCCAGGCTCCCGTCGGGGAGCGCGTACCCCACCGCTCCCCCGTACGGCCCGCGCCGGACCCCCTCCAGCTCGGAGATGAGCTGCATCGCCCGCACCTTCGGGGCGCCGGAGACGGTGCCCGCCGGGAAGCACGCCCGCAGGAGATCGAAGCCGCTCGCGGAGGGCTCCAGCTCCCCCACGACCTCCGAGACGAGATGGGTGACGTGTGAGTAGGGTTCGACGTCGAGGAACCGCTCGAGGACGACCGAGCCCGGCCGGCACACGCGCGAGAGGTCGTTCCGGGCCAGGTCCACGAGCATCACGTGCTCGGCCCGATCCTTGGCCGACGCGAGGAGGCGCTGCGCGTCGCCCAGCCCCCGCGCCGTCGTGCCGGCGATCGGGTTCGCGCTGGCCTTCCTTCCCTCCAGCTTCACCAGCGTCTCGGGGGAGGCGCCCACGAGCGCCAGGTCGCCGAGCTCCAACAGGAAGAGGTAGGGGGAGGGGCTGATCCGGCGCAGCGCCCGGTACAGGGCGACCGCGGACGCCGACGTGGGGCGCTCGGCTCGCTGGGAGAGGACGATCTGGAGGACGTCGCCCGCCCGGATGTGCTCCTTGGCGGCGCGCACGGCCTCCCGGTACGCGTCGGCCGAGGGCGACCTCCGGATCGGGCCCGGGAGGCCCGGTGACCGCGGCGAGGGCGGGACGGGGCGGGCGAGGGCGCGACCGATCTCCGCCGCGTCCCCGACGAGGACCTCGGCGCGCCCCAGGACGTGATCGAATCGTACGAGCGCCTCGGCCGCCACGAACAGGCTCTCGGGCGGTCCCGGCCCTTCGACCGGGAGCGGGACGGGCTCGAGGCGCGCCGCGTGATCGTAGCCCAGGTAGCCGACGACCGAGGCCCCGCGAGCGACCTCGGCCTCGGCCTCCTCGAAGGACAGGAGGCGGGAGCCCGTACCCACGAAGCTGTGGCGGCCGAGCCTGCCCCGCTCCACCGACTCCAGCAGGAACGAAGGGCCCCGCTCTCGCAGCCGCAGGTAGGCCCCGAGCGGGGCGTGGAGATCGATGTCGGTGTCGGTGATCGCGGCCAAGCTCCCTCCGGGAACGAGAAAAGGACCCCCGGTCGGAGGTCCTCGAGTGGTGCGGCTGCTACGGCGTGATCAGGCCATGAGCGGTCCCGCCCCACCCGAGGGGCGCCAGGCCCAGCGCCAGGTGCGAACGGGACTCGTCATCGTGGGCGGAACCTTACGCAGAACGAGCGGCGCTCGTCAAGCCGGAGCGACCTCGAGCACGCCGGGAGGGAGCGTCCCGCCGGGCGGGTGCGAGGTCCATGCGTCCTGGAGACGGACGTGGACCGACCCCTCCCCCGTCACGCGCCACGACCGGCCGTCCCCGAGCAGGGCCGTCCGCTCGTCCACCCCGACGAGGACGAGGCCCGGACCCGCCATCCGCTCCACCGCCGCCCGGAACCCGGGGACGTGCGAGTCCACGGTGTCCCAGTGCGGCGCCAGCACGACGCCTCCGAACGCCTTCACCCCCGGCCTCCACGGATCGCCCTCCAGCGGATCGGCGATCGAGGAGTCCGGGGCCAGCTCCCCGAGGAAGGCCGCGCCCGCGCTGCAGCCGCCGAACGCGAGCCCCTCCCCCAGCCGGCGGAGGAGCCGATCCCAGAAGGGGGTCCCGGCGAGCGTCGCGGCGAGGGCGGCCGGGTTGCCGCCCGAGAAGAACACCATCGAGGCCTCGTCGAGCCGCGACGCGAGCCGGGGGTCCGAGGCGTCGTCCCGCGTCCTCAGGGGCAGCACCTCGGCCGCGTACCCGAGGCGCCCGTAGTGCTCCACGCCGAGGCGCCCCCAACGCGAGAAGACCTCCTCCCCTTCCGCGGCGCTGGCGGCGGGCGCCACCAGGACGCGGCCGTCGGATGCACCGGCCAGCAGCCAGCGGTCGACCTCCTCGGCCCACGGCTCGAACTCCCCCGACCCGAGGAGCGCGAGACGACGAGCGCCGCTCACGATCGGGAGGCTCGCCGGGCGGAGGCCACCACGATCCAGAACCCCACCAGGCCGAGCAGGGCCGAGAGGGCGACGCCCGCCCAGAAGGAGCCCCCCGCATCCTGACGCACCCGCCCGGCCACGCCGGCCAGCACGAGGCCCAGACCGAACTGGAGGATCACGAGGCCGAGGAGGATCTGCATCCGTCCCCCGGCCGGGGTCCGCTCGCGACCGCTACGGCGTCTCGATCTCGTCGACCTGCACCAGGCCCTCGGCCAGGCGCCTGATCGCCTCGGCCGGGAACCGTCGATGCCCGCCGAGCGTCCTCGAGTGAGGCAGCTTGCCGTCCTTCGCCCATCGCGTCACCGTCTTCGGCGAGACGTGGAGAATCTCGGCGACCTCCGCAGTCTTCAGATACTCTGCGTTTGCGCTCCCGTTCGTCACGTGTTCCTCCGTTCCGTGGACATGCGTCCGTCGGGGCGCAGAGCGGGTTTCTCGCCCGAGTATAGGGGACCCCGCGGGACTCCCGCCACCGCTCTCAGGCGGAGCCCTTAGCGAGCCGCTTCCCGCGGAAGTTCGGGAACGTCAGATCGGTGTGCTGCCAGCAGGTGCTCTTGGCGTTGTAGATCGAGAGCCCCGTCTCGCACCCGGGGGCCGCGCAGACCCTGCCTGCAGCCTCCAGCTTGGATGGGCGGGGCATCCTTCCCGGTCGCTTTCCCTGCATGACGCGATCGGCCCGGGACGTCCGGACCGCTCCTTGCAGGGTGATACGCCGCCGAGACGGGCCCGGTTCAGTCCGTCTCGGACGTGGCCTCCCGCGCCACCGCCCGGTGGATCCGCTCGCGGGCGGCGTCCGGCAGGCGCTCGACGCGCCCGCACTTGTCCCGGAGGATGCGCCGGAGGTTCGACACGAACTCCTGGCGCTCGAGGCAGGGGCTGCATCCGGCCAGATGGCCCTCGACGCGGGCGGCCTCCTCCGCCGGCAGCTCGCCGTCGAGGTACACCTCGACCTGGCGGAGGATCTCCTCGCACTCAATCCCTGACAACGCCACGCTCCCGCACGATGTCCCACAACGCCCGCTCGAGCGCCCTTCTTCCCCGATGGAGGCGCGACATGACCGTCCCGATCGGGACGTCCAGGATGGCCGCGATCTCCTTGTACGAGAAGCCCTCGATGTCCGCGAGGATCACCGCCATCCTGTACACGTCCGGCAGCGAGGCGAGCGCGGCCTGGACGTCCTCGTCGGGCAGCCGCTCGATCACCTCGGCCTCGGCCGAAGGCTCGAGGTCCGACTCGCGCAGCCTCGAGTAGAGGTACCACTCCTCGACCTCGTCGTCCGAGACGGTCTGGGGCTCTCGCTGTCGCTTCCGGTAGAGGTTGATGTAGCTGTTCGTCAGGATCCGGTACAGCCACGCCTTGAGGTTCGTGCCCTCCTCGAAGCCGGCGAACCCCCGAAAGGCTCGGAGGTAGGTCTCCTGGAGCAGGTCCTGGGCGTCGGCGGGGTTCCGCGTGAGCCGGAGGGCCGCACCGTACATCTCCTCCAGCAGGGGGATCGCCTCGAGCTCGAAGCGCCGATCGAGCTCCTCACGCGACGCGTCGGTCCGGACCGTCGTGACGCTCCGTGGTGGCTCCGAGGGGGTCTCCCGATCGGGCATGCGGCCAAGCATACCCGCCCGGAGCGTTCGTCCACCGGCCCGTGTGGGAAGATGGTCGGGACATGGGTGACGACGAGCGACGCGGCCGCTGGCAGGGCTTCGACTTCGGCGGCGGGAGCGGGGACGGCCGTCGCTGGCGCTTCCCGATCGGATACCTGCTGCTCGCGTTCCTCCTTCTCATCTTCCTCCAGAGCCTGTTCGTGCGGTCGACCGACGAGATCTCCTACTCGCGGTTCCTCGCGGTGGTTCAGGAGGACCGCATTGAAGGGCTCGTGCGCATCTCGAGCGGGTCCATCGAGGGCGAATTCCAGAACCAGGACGGCGACGTCGAGCGGTTCAGCGTCATCCGCCCGCCGGACGTCCAGGACGAGCAGCTGATCGGTCTGCTGCAGGAGAACGGCGTCGAGTTCACGGGCGAGCAGCCGAGCGGGTTCGTGAACTTCCTGGCCGTCTGGGGGCCCTTCATCCTGATCTTCGGGCTGATGTTCCTCTTCTTCCGACGCATGGCCGGGGGCGGCGCGGGCAGCGCGCTCAACCTCGGGAAGAAGGGCGTGAAGATCTACGACCGGAAGGATCTCAAGACCACTTTCGACGACGTGGCGGGGCTCGACGAGGCGATCGAGGAGCTCCGCGAGGTCGTGGACTTCCTGGCCAACCCCAAGAAGTACCAGCGGCTCGGCGGGCGCATCCCCAAGGGCGTCCTGCTGATGGGTCCTCCCGGCTGCGGGAAGACCCTGCTGGCGCGGGCGGTGGCCGGCGAGGCCGGCGTGCCGTTCTTCTACATGTCGGGGTCCGACTTCGTGGAGATGTTCGTGGGCCTCGGGGCCGCGCGCGTCCGCGAGCTGTTCCAGCAGGCGAAGGAGAAGGCCCCGGTGCTGATCTTCATCGACGAGATCGACACCCTGGGGAAGAGCCGCTCGGGCGCGATGGGCGGGAGCCTCGGGTCGCACGACGAGCGCGAGCAGACCCTGACTCAGCTGCTCTCGGAGATGGACGGGTTCGACACGTCGAAGGGGGTCATCATCATGGCGGCGACGAACCGCCCCGACGTGCTGGACCCCGCGCTGCTGCGGCCCGGCCGCTT
>DASUTW010000321.1:0-7225 GCA_036374395.1 Actinomycetota bacterium | reverse complement strand
GGCGCGCCGGCCGCCGCCCTCCCGCTGCGCGCGATCGCCACGGCCTTCGCCCGCCTCCCCCAGGAGCTGGGGCCCTCCGCGGCCCGGGTGGTCGAGGCGATGCGGGCCGAGCCCTACCTCGTCGCGGGTCGGGGGAGGGTGTGCACGGCCGTGATGGAGGCCTTCCCGGTGGTGGCGAAGGTGGGGGCCGACGGCGTGGCCGGGGCCTCCCTCCTGGGCCGCGGTCTTGGGATCGCGCTCAAGGTCGACGACGGCGCGGGGCGAGCTCGCGACGCGGCGCTCGTCCGGGCCCTGGCCCTGCTCGACGCGGTGGACCCGTCCCTCGTGCCCGCCTTCGCAGCCCCGCCGGTTCTCGGGGGCGGGACCCCGGTGGGGGAGCTCCGCTCGGACTTCTCCGTCGCCTGAGGGTGCTTGCCAGTGGTTCCCGCTCTGCTTGCCATAGTTAGCATTTCCGTGATAGGGTGCAGGTGGAAGGAGCTCTGGAGATGCGGACGAGCGTGGGACGGTTCATCAGGGACCAGCGCCGGCAGGCGCAGCTCTCCCTGCGGAGGCTGGCCCAGCTGGCCGGTGTCTCCAACCCGTACCTCTCGCAGATCGAGCGGGGCCTGAAGAAGCCGAGCGCCGAGATCCTCCAGGGGATCGCCAAGGCGCTGCGGATCTCCGCCGAGACACTGTACGTGAAGGCCGGGATCCTTGAGTCCGAGAAGGCCGGGGACACCGTGAGCGCGATCATGACCGACGCGGCCCTCACCGAGCGGCAGAAGCAGGCCCTCGTCCAGATCTACGAGAGCTTCCGATCCGAGACGCAGGCGCGTCGCGAGGCGCGGCGCGCGAAGACGCAGAGGAAGGAGCAGTCATGATCGAGCAGATGCAGAACGCGGGGTACGCGCTGATCGGCCTGGGCGACCTGGCCGCCGAGAAGGTCAAGGAGATGGTGGACCGCGCCCGGAAGATCAAGGTCGACCGGGAGGAGATCGAATCCACCTACGGCGACCTCAGCAAGCGTGGCACGAAGATCGTGCGCAAGGTCACGACCTCGAAGCCGGCGAAGCAGGCCAAGGAGGGCACGAAGCAGGCGGCCCGTCAGCTGAAGGGCGCCGCGACCAGCCTCCGGAAGGCCGCGGGCCGGGAGGAGGAGAAGAAGGCTCGGGCCAAGAAGGCCAGCTGAGGCCCAGCGGGGATCGCGGCGGCCGCCGCGCGCGAACGCGCGCGGCGGCCGCCCCGTGTCGGAACGCGACCGCTGGCCTAGGATTGTCCCGATGAGAGCCCCCGGGGCGGCCCGAGCGCGGGTCGCGATGATCTCCCTCCACACGTCCCCGCTGGATCCGCCGGGCACGGGCGACTCGGGCGGGATGAACGTCCACGTCCGCGAGACGATGCGCCGCCTGGCCGATCGGGACATTGCCGTGGACGTCTACACGCGCTGCGCCGGGCGCGGGGTCCCGGAGGTGCACGAGCTCACGCGGCTCACCCGCGTGATCCAGGTCCAGGCGGGACCGTGTGCCGTGGTGGACAAGCGCGATCTCCCCGAGCTCGTCCCCGACTTCGTCCGCTCGTTCCTGGGGCGCGACCTCCCGCCCTACGACGTGATCCACGCGCACTACTGGCTGTCGGGCCAGGCCGCCCGCGCCGCCCGATCGGCGTGGGGGGCGCCGCTCGTGGCCTCGTTCCACACGCTCGGGCGCGTGAAGAACGCCGCCCTCGCCCCGGGGGAACCCCCCGAGCCGGAGGCCCGCATCCGCGGCGAGGAGGCCATGATCCGCTCGGCCGACCGCGTCGTGGCGCCCACCGAGATCGAGGCCCGCGACCTCGTCGCCCGGTACCGAGCCCGGTCCGACTCGATCCGCGTCGTGCATCCCGGCGTGGACCGCTCCCGGTTCCGTCCTCGGCCCAAGGACGCGTCCAAAATGGCCTGGGGCCTCGAGGGCAGCCGGGTGGCGCTCTTCGTGGGCCGTCTCCAACCGCACAAGGGGCCCGACGTCGCGATCCGCACGGTGGCCGAGGCGATCCGAGCCGATCCCCACGCGACGCACGACCTCGTGCTGGTCCTGGCCGGCGGCTCGAGCGGTGGCTGGGGCCCCGGTGATCTCCAGGCGCTGGCCCGCGCGGAGGGGATCGCGGACCGGGTGCGCTTCGTGGACAGCGTGATCCACGAGGAGCTGCCCTCGCTGTACGCCGCGGCCGACGTCCTCCTCGTCCCCTCGCGCACCGAGTCCTTCGGCCTCGCTGCACTCGAGGCCCAGGCCTGCGGCGTGCCGGTCGTCGCGGCGTCGGTCGGAGGTCTTCGCCTCGTCGTCGGCGACGGCGAGAGCGGCTTCCTCGTGCCGGGGCACGACCCGCGCGAGCACGCAGAGCGCCTGCTCCGCGTCCTTCGATCCCCCCAGCTCGCGATGCGCTTGTCGGCCGGCGCCGAGGATCGGGCCGAGAGGTTCCCCTGGGACCGCACCGTGGACGATCTCCTCGACGTCTACGGGGAGCTCGCGCCCGCCCTGGCCGACCCGGACGCAGCGGTGGCGCCGTGAGCGACGAGATCGCCGTCCGGATCCTCGCCTTCCTCCGGGAGCGCGCCCAGGAAGACGAGCTGACGCTCCTGGCGTCCAGCGACCGGGCCTGGGACGTCCTGCTGCCCTCGTACTGGAAGGAGACCCTGGCGGTGAGCCTGGAGCTGGGCGACTGGAACCTCCGGGGCGAGTCGTTCTTCATGCGAGCGCCCGAGGAGAATCGGGCGGAGACGTTCCACCTGCTCCTGCAGCGGAACCGCCGGCCGGGCCCCTGGCGGTTCGCCGCGAACGAGGAGGGCGACGTCAGCCTCCTCGCCTCGATCCCCCGGGGCGCCGTCACCGAGGAGGAGCTCGATCGCCTGCTCGGCTCGCTGGTCCAGGTCACCGACGAGACCTACGTCCCCGCGATGAAGCTGGGGTACGAGCGCGGGCTGGCTGAGCAGGTGGAGCGCGGGGGCCCGGGCCTCGACCAGCCCCCTCCCTGGGCCCGCTGATCTTTTTTTCTTCCGGGCTGACCTGCGGAAACGGGTGGCGACCTGGGGTTTTGGCACCTTGACGGCCTGGCCCCCCGTCGCTAGATTGCCGGCTAGCTCCGAGCAGCTGAACCGCTCGGATCGGGCTCCGAGCGGGGCCCCCTGGGAAAGCTGTAAGGCCAACTGGGCGCACCTGCTCCTGCGGTTGGGAAGGCCAACTAGCTGTAGGGGTGGGGAGGCTCGGAAGGCCCCAAGGCCCAACGAAAGGGGCTACCGCGCCGGGGTACCGGAGCGAACGGGTAGGTTGCTCGGAGCGCTAAGCCCGAGGGGCTGAAGGTGGCTGTCGCGATCATCGAGTTTCGGCTCGAGGGTCGGGACGGCGAGCCGGAGGTCCCTCGGGCTTTTCCTATACTGTGGCCATCTCGACCCAGGAGGGTTCCGATGGCAGGCCGCGCGCTCATCGTCGTCGACACGCAGAAGGGGTTCACCACGATGGGGAACCTCGCCAGCGAACGCACCACCGCGGCCGTCCCCAGGATCCGTGAGATCGTGGCCGAGGAGCACGCCGCGGGAACGCCCATCGTCTTCACGAAGGACAGCCACGTCGAGAACGACCTCGAGTTCGAGATGTTCCCTCCGCACTGCATCATCGGGACCGAGGAGCAGGAGCTCGCCCCCGAGCTCCAGGAGTTCGAGGCGGACGCGGCCGCGGTGATCGAGAAGCGGCGCTACTCGGCCTTCTTCGACACCGACCTCGAGCAGCTGATGGCCAAGCTGGCGCCGGACGAGGTCCACGTGATCGGCGTCTGCACCGACATCTGCGTCCTCCACACGACCGCCGACCTGCGGAACCGGGACTACCGCGTCGTGATCCACAAGGACGGCGTGGAGACGTTCGACGCGCCCGGCCACGACGGGGACGAGGTCAACCGCTTCGCCCTGGCTCACGCAGAACACATCCTCGGCGCGAAGGTGGTGTGAGATGAGCGACCGGCGGGTGGCGATCCTGGGCGGCGGGAAGATGGGGGAGGCGCTCCTCTCGGGGCTCCTCCGGTCGGGCCGCAGCCCCGAGGACATCATGGTGACGGTGCGACGCGAGGAGCGGGCCGCGGAGCTCGCCGAGACCTACGGCGTCCAGACCGCGCTCGACAGCGCGGAGGCCGTGGGCTGGGCGAAGGTGCTCGTCCTCTCCGTCAAGCCCCAGGACATGGAAGCCCTGCTCGAGCAGATCGCCCCCGCGGTCACCGAGGACCACGTGATCGTCAGCGTGGCGGCCGGGATCCGGTGCGCGCTGATCGAGCGGATGACGCCCGGAGACGTGCCGGTGGTCCGGGTGATGTCGAACGTCCCCGTTCACGTGGACGAGGCGATGTCTGCGATCAGCCCGGGCGCCCACGCCGAGGACAAGGACCTGGCGATCGCCGAGGAGCTGCTGGCCTCGGTGGGCAAGGTGATCCGGCTGCCCGAGAAGCACCAGGACGCCGTCACGGCGACCTCGGGCTCGGGGCCCGCCTACTTCGCCCTGTTGGCCGAGGCGATGATCGACGCCTGCATCCTCCTGGGGCTCTCGCGCGACGTGGCCACCGAGCTGATCGTGCAGACGATGATCGGGTCGGCCAAGATGCTGCGCGACATGAACTCGCACCCGGTGGAGTTGCGCGAGATGGTGACCTCGCCGGGAGGCACGACGATCGCCGCGATCCGCGAGCTGGAGAACGCGGGCGTGCGCGCGGCGTTCCTCAACGCGATCGAGGCGGCGCGCCAGCGCAGTGTGGAGCTGGCCAAGGGACAGGACGCCGAGGAGGTCTGAATGGGCAGGGGAGACCGCAGGAAGGTGCGATGGGCGCACGACCGCGAGCGGAAGAAGCGGGAGCGCGACCGGCGGAAGGCGCAGGAGAAGGGCGAGGCCCGGAAGGCCGCCAAGAGCTGAGGAGGGATCCGATGTTCCCACTCTCGAAGGGTCGCGTGGCCAAGCAGGCGCACGTCGGCCTCCCCGACGGCACCTACGAGGAGGAGCACGGCCGTGAGGCGTTCGACGGCCGGGCCTCCCACCTGTACCGTTCGCACCCGCCCACGGCGTGGGTCAGGCTGGACGGGCCGCTGCGGCCCCGCGCCTACGACCTCAGCGGTCTTAAGACGCCGGATCAGGCCGACGCAGACGCCGGCTGGCAGCGCGTCCTCTTCAACGAGGACGTCGCGATCTACGTGTCGCGACCCACCGGCGCGCCGTCCTGGTACCTGCGGGACGCCGACGGCGACCTCTGCTACTTCGTCCACCGGGGGACCGGGAGGGTGGAGACGGACTACGGCCCCCTGCGGTTCCGGGACGGCGACTACCTCATCGTCCCCAAGGGGACGACGCACCGCGTGATCCCCGAGGGCGACGACACGTACCTCTACGTGATCGAGGCCGCAGGAGAGTACCACCTCCCCGACAAGGGGATCCTGGGGAAGCACGCGCTGTTCGACCCCGGCGTGATCGAGACGCCGGAGCCTGACCCCCGCGATGAGGAGGGCGAGTTCGAGGTCCGGATGAAGCGCGACGGCGCCTTCACCACGCTCGTCTACCCGTTCCACCCGCTCGACGTCGTGGGGTGGCAAGGCGACCTCTGCCCGCTGCGCGTCAACGTCGAGGACTTCCGGCCGGTGGTCTCGCCCCGCTACCACCTTCCACCGTCGGTCCACGTGACGTGGGAGACGGAGGGGTTCGAGATCGGGACCTTCGCGCCCAGGCCCACCGAGACGGGCGACCCCACGGCGCTGCGCGTGCCGTTCTTCCACTCGAACATCGACCGGGACGAGGTGCTCTTCTACCACCGCGGGCAGTTCTTCTCGCGGGCGGGGATCGGCGAGGCGTTCATCACCCACCACCCGCAGGGCCTGCATCACGGCCCACAGGCGGCGGCGATGGAGGCCGGCAAGACGAAGGAGTTCGCCGACGAGTACGCGATCATGGTCGAGACCCTGCGACCGCTGCAGCGCGACGAGGCGATCGCGGCCGTCGAGGACGAGGGCTACGCCACGTCCTGGGCCCGGGGGCTCGGCCTGATCGAGTAGCTCAGCCGGCGAGCGTCCGGGCGGCCCGCTCCATGGCCTGGGCCACGCCCAGATCGGGGTCGGCGGCACGGGCCCTCTCCAGGGGCTCGATCGCCCGCTCGTCCCCGATGAGCGCCAGCGCGTCCGCGGCCTTGATCCGGACGCCGCGCTCGGGGTCCTGGAGGCGCTCGAGGAGCGGATCCACTGCGGCCCGGGCCCGCTGGTAGCCGAGGCGCTCGCAGGCGATCCTCCGCCGGGCGGGACGGGGGTGGGCGGGCATCTCGAGGAGGGCGGGGACGTCGCCGGGCGGAGGATCGCCTGCGAGCGCCTCCCCCTCGGTCGGCAGCGTCACCGTCTCGGGGGCCGGGTCCGGGTCCGCGTCTGGGATCACGACGGGGCCGGCGCCCTCGTCGGCCAGGTCCCGCAGGTCGATCTCGTAGACGGGCTCAGTGCGCTGGTCGCTCACGACCCCAGGGCTTCGGCGATGTGCACGTTGTTGAGCGCGGCGCCCTTGCGGAGGTTGTCCTGGCAGACGAAGAGCGAGAGGCCGTGCTCCATGGCCGGGTTGGCCCGGATCCGGCCCACGAGGGTGTCGTCGATGCCCGCGGCCGCCTGCGGGGTCGGGTACTCGGCCCGCTCGGGGTCGTCCACCACCCGGACCCCCGGGAAGGCGGCGAGCAGCTCGCGGGCCTCCTGCGGCTCCATCGGCCGCCCCAGCGAGAGCGAGACCGAGACGGCGTGGCCGACGATCACCGGTACGCGGACCGACGTGGCGTGAGCGATCAGGTCCGGATGCTCGAGGATCTTGCGGCTCTCCGCCTCCATCTTGACCTCCTCGGTGGAGGTGTCGGCCCCCGCGGGGAACGTCTCGCACTGCGGGAAGACGTTGAAGGCAATCGGGTGCGGGTAGACCTCGGGCCCGGGCCCGTCGAGCTCCTCCTGACCCCGCAGCCCCTCCACCTGGTCGATCGTCTTGCGGGTCTGGTCGAGCAGCTCCTGCATCGCCCGGCGACCGGTGCCCGAGACCGACTGATAGGCCGAGGCCACCATGGCCCGGACGCCTGCGGCCCGGTTGAGCGGGGCCACGGCCATCAGCGCGGTCGTCGCGGTGCAGTTCGGGTTGGCGATCAGGCCGTCGTGGTCCCGGAGCGCGTGGGCGTTGATCTCGGGGATCACGAGCGGGACGCCCGGGTCCTGCCGGAACGCCGAGGAGTT
>DASUTW010000320.1:0-2923 GCA_036374395.1 Actinomycetota bacterium | reverse complement strand
CTGCGCCAGCACCAACGACACGGTGCTCGTCATGGCGAGCGGCGCGGCGAGACCCGCGTCTCCCGAACCGCTGGGGGCGGCGCTGCGCGAGGCCTCGCTCGACCTGGCCCGCAAGGTCGTGGCGGAGGCCGAGGGCGCGAGCAAGACGCTCGTCGTTCACGTCTCGGGCGCCGCCGACGACGAGCAGGCGCGACACGCCGGCCGCGCCGTCGCCGGCTCGCTGCTGGTCAAGACGGCCCTGTTCGGCGAGGACCCCAACGCGGGGCGTCTCCTCCAGGCGATCGGCGCGGCCGGCGTGTCGCTCGACCCCTCGGCCGCGGACGTTGACCTCGCCGGCCATCGGGTGGTGGAGGGCGGTGTGGTGGCTGCGTTCGACCAGCGGGCGTGTCGGGAGGCCCTCAAGGAGCGAGAGGTGGTGGTCCGGGTCGCCCTCGGCGAGGGCGAGGGCGAGGCCACCTTCTTCGGCTGCGACCTCGGGTACGAGTACGTGCGGATCAACGCGGAGTACCGGACGTGAGCCGCGCCGCCGGGACCCGGCCCCGCGAGGAGACCGTGGCCAAGGGCCGCGTGCTGCTCGAGGCCCTCCCCTACATGCGTGAGCACAGCGGCGCGGTGATCGTCGTCAAGCTCGGAGGGTCGGCGATGAGCGACCCCGGCCTCCTGGAGACCTTCGCCCTCGACGTGGCCCTGCTCCGCCAGGTGGGGGTCCGCCCGGTGATCGTCCACGGTGGCGGCCCGCAGATCACGCGGGCGTCCGAGCGCCTGGGGCTCACCCCCCGGTTCGTCCGGGGGCTCCGCGTCACCGACGCCGAGACCCTCGAGGTCGTGCGGACGGTCCTCGTTGGGCGCATCAACAAGGACCTGGTGAAGGCGATGAACGAACGTGGGGCCCCGGCCGCGGGCGTCTCGGGCGAGGACGCAGATCTCATGATCGCCACGCCGCGAAGCGAGGACCTCGGGCTGGTGGGCTCGATCACCGAGGTCCGGCCCGCCCTTCTCGCGTCGCTGATGGAGGACTTCGTCCCGGTCGTGGCCTCGCTCGCCACCGACGGCGCCGGCCAGTCGCTCAACGTCAACGCCGACGAGGCCGCCGCCGCGCTCGCCGTCGCGCTCGGGGCCTCGAAGCTCGTCTACCTGACCGACGTCCCGGGGATCATCGAGGATCGAGGGGGAGACCCGGCGCTGGTCTCGGAGGCGTCGGTGGCCGAGTGCGAGCGCCTCCTCTCCTCGGGCGCGGTGACGGACGGCATGATCCCCAAGATCGAGCATCTGGTCCACGCCCTCCGAGGGGGCGTCCAGCGGGGCCACGTCCTCGACGGGCGGGTCCCCCACGCGATGATCCTCGAGCTGTTCACGCCCGAGGGCCTGGGCACGATGGTGACGAGGGGGGAGGCGTGACGGCCTCGCCACCGCTCGCCGACCGAGCCGCCGGCGTTCTGATGGACACGTACGCCCGGTTCCCCGTGACGTTCGTGCGTGGCGAGGGGATCCGGCTGTACGACGATGAGGGTCGCGAGTACCTGGACTTCGCCGCGGGCATCGCCGTGGTCCAGATCGGCCACGCCCACCCTCGGTGGGTCGAGGCGGTGACGGCCCAGGCCGCCCGTCTGGCGCACGTCAGCAACCTCTTCTCCACCGAGCCCCAGGTGGACCTGGCCGAGCGGCTCGTCGGGCTCCTCGGATGGGGGAGGGCGTTCTTCGCCAACTCGGGAGCCGAGGCGAACGAGGCGGCCCTCAAGCTCGTCCGCAAGGCGACCGGCCGGTCCAAGGTCGTGGCGACGAGCGGGGGGTTCCACGGCCGGACCCTGGCCACGCTGGCGGCCACGGGCCAGCCCGAGAAGCACGCCCCGTTCGAGCCGATGCCCCGCGAGTTCGTCCACGTGCCGTTCGGCGACCCCGAGGCGCTGAGAGACGCCGTCGATGAGCGGACGGCCGCCGTGCTGCTTGAGCCGGTGCAGGGGGAGGCCGGCGTCGTGCCCGCGCCCGAGGGCTACCTGGCGGCGGCCCGAGGCGCCTGCGACGGGGCGGGGGCCCTGCTCGTCCTGGACGAGGTGCAGACCGGCGTCGGCCGCTGCGGGGCGTGGTTCGCCCACCAGCTCGAGGACCTGGAACCCGACGTCGTCACGCTGGCCAAGGGGCTGGCCGGCGGCCTCCCGATCGGCGTCTGCCTGGCGACCCCGGAGGTCTCGGCGGCCTTCGGGCCGGGGGATCACGCCTCGACCTTCGGCGGCGGGCCGATCCCGTGCGCCGCCGCCCTCGCGGTGCTCGAAGTGATCGAGGAGGAGGGCCTGCTGGAGCGGGCCCGGGTCATGGGGGAGCGGCTGGTGGAGGCGCTCCGCGAGACGGCCGCGTCGGCGGTCGAGGTGCGGGGCCGGGGCCTGCTGGTCGGCGTAGAGCTCCCCGCCGAGATCTCCACCCGCGAGGTCGTCACCGCGGCCCTGGGGCGGAGGCTTGTGCTGACCCAGGCGGGTCGCAACACGGTGCGCTTCACTCCGCCCCTCATCGCGACGGCCGACGACGTGGGCGAGGCCGCTCACATCTTCGGCGCGGTCCTGGAGGAGGAGACATGAAGAGGCAGCGGCAGCAGGCGATCCTGGAGCTGGTGCGCCGGGAACCGCTCAGCTCCCAGCGGGCGATCCTGGATCGCCTGCGGGAGCAGGGGTTCGAGGTCACGCAGCCCACGGTCTCCAGGGACCTCGACGAGCTGGGGCTGGCAAGGGTCCGAGACGACTCCGGGCGCCTCCGCTACGCGGCGCCCCAGGAGGCCGCGCCGCTCGGGCGCGAGGAGCAGCTCCGGCACGTCCTCCAGGAGTTCGCGCTCGCCATGGTGGCCTCGGGCAACCTCGTCGTCGTCCGTACGCCGCCGGGGGCGGCGAACGCCGTGGCCCAGGTGCTCGACCGGGTCGAGGTGCCCGACGTGATC
>DASUTW010000319.1:0-4416 GCA_036374395.1 Actinomycetota bacterium | reverse complement strand
ATGGCGATCACCGGCGACGGGAACGCCGGGAAGCAGCAGGTCCGCCGCTCCCTGGCGAGGATCCATCGGGTGGAGGGCGTCCCGCGCCAGCCCGACGCCGCCGACGCCGCGGCCGTGGCCCTGTGCCACCTGCACCGAGCGCCGCTGGCGGAGGCCGTCCGGTGATCGCGTTCGTGGAGGGCGTCCTGGCCGAGCGGGGCGCAGACCGGGTGGTCGTGAACGCGGGCGGGCTGGGATACGAGCTCCTTGTCTCGACCACGACGCTGGCGGCGCTGCCGGCGGTCGGGAAGCCCTCGCGACTCCTGACCCACCTCCAGGTCCGTGACGACTCGATGGTGCTGTTCGGCTTCTCCTCGGGCGCGGAGCGCGACCTCTTCGAGCTGCTGATCACGGTCTCGGGCGTGGGACCGAAGATGGCGATGGCGGTGCTCTCCACCCTGGAGCCCGACACCCTGCGGCGGGCGGTGCTCGACGGCGACATCGACGCGGTCACCGTCGTCCCGGGCGTGGGGAAGAAGGTGGCCGGCCGCATCGTCCTCGACCTGCGCGACAAGCTCGGCGGCGAGATCGATCTCCCGGGCGCGGGCCCGCTGGCGGAGGTCCGCCAGGCCCTCGAGGGGATGGGCCTCTCGCCCCAGGAGATCCAGGGCGCCGTGGGGGAGCTCGACGTTGACGGACGCCCGGTGGAGGAGCTGCTGCGCGAGGCGCTGCGACGGGTGGGCGGCCGGGAGGCGGCCGGAGCGAAGCGATGACCGAGGAGCCCTTCGCCGACGAGCGGCTGGTGGACGCCGACGCGCTCGACCCGGAGTTCGACGCGGCGCTCCGCCCCCGGTCCCTCGACGAGTTCGTGGGGCAGGAGCGGATCAAGGAGCAGCTCGGGCTCCTGATCGCCGGCGCCCGCGAGCGCCGCGAGCCCGTGGACCACGTGCTGTTCTCGGGCCCCCCGGGCCTGGGGAAGACGACCCTGGCCGGCATCCTGGCGAACGAGATGGGGGTGGCCCTCCGGCAGACCTCGGGGCCCGCACTGGAGCGGACTGCCGACCTCGCCGCGATCCTCACGAACCTCGAGGAGCACGAGGTGCTGTTCGTGGACGAGATCCACCGGATGCCTCGAGCGGTGGAGGAGGTCATGTACCCGGCGCTCGAGGAGTTCAAGCTCGACGTGGTGATCGGGAAGGGGCCGAGCGCCCGCACGATCCGGCTCGACCTGCCTCGGTTCACGCTCGTGGCCGCGACGACCCGCCCGGGGCTCATCACCCTGCCTCTGCGGGAGCGGTTCGGGTTCTCGCCCCGCCTCGAGTACTACGGCGAGGAGGACCTGGCGAAGGTCGTGGCTCGCTCGGCGGGGATCCTCCAGGTGGCGGTCGATCCCGAGGGGGCCGAGGAGATCGCGACCCGCTCTCGGGGGACCCCCCGCATCGCCAACCGCCTCCTGAAGCGGGTCCGGGACTATGCGCAGGTCCGCGCCGACGGGCGGATCGACCGCGAGATCGCCTGCGACGCCCTGGCCCTCTTCGAGGTGGACGAGCTCGGGCTCGACCGCGTGGACACGCTGATCCTCACGGCGATGATCGAGCGGTTCGGGGGCGGCCCGGTGGGGCTCTCCACCCTGTCGGCCGCCGTGGGCGAGGACGCGGGGACCCTCGAGGACGTCTACGAGCCGTACCTCCTGCAGAGCGGCTTCATCCAGCGCACCCCGCGGGGCCGGATCGTCACCGAGATGGCCCGCCGCCACCTCGGGATGCCGGCTTCCGGCCGCCTCGTCTGACCTTCCTGCGTCGCTCGCCCCGGTCCGATAGAATCGCGGCCGGACAACCGGCGGCGAGGCCGCCGTTTTTCATGGAGGCAGACACATGACAGCCCTACCGATCGCTCAGGCCGGCGGCCAGGGGAACGTGACGTTCCTGATCTCGCTCGTCCTCCTGGTGGCGATCTTCTACTTCCTGCTGATCCGCCCCCAGCAGCGCAGGATGCGCCAGCAGCGAGAGCTCGTGGAGAGCCTAGCGGTCGGGGACGAGGTCATCACGATCGGCGGCCTGTACGGTCGCATCATGGAGATGGACGACGAGTCCGTCACCGTCGAGATCAGCCCCGGCACGCGGGTGCGGTTCGTGAAGAGCGCGATCGCGCGGCGCCTGACGCCGGAGCCGGGGGAGCCGGACGAAGGGGTCATCGAGGAGTGAGCGACCGCGGGCCCCGTCGGGAGGCCGCGGCGTCGGGCGCCAAGCGCGACGCCGCGTCGCGCCGGGAGCCGAAGGCGCCCGCCGAGCCGTCGATCTCGCTCGAGGAGGTCCAGGAGCACCCCGTCCTGTCCGCGTTCATCGCCCAGGCCGACAAGCAGATGGACGGGATGGGCTTCACCGAGCACGGGTTCCGCCACGCGAAGCTCACGGGCAAGATCGCCTACAACGTGCTCGACCGCCTGGGGCACGATCCTCGGACGACGACCCTCGGGTCCGTGGCCGGCTACCTGCACGACATCGGGAACTGCATCTCCCGCACGGACCACGGGCAGACGGGGGCGCTCCTGGTCAACCACCTGCTGGGGAGCAAGGTCGAGCCCGCGGACCTCGCGGTGGTGATGGGTGCGATCGGCAACCACGAGGAGGAGTACGGGCACGCGGTCGGCCCCGTGGCCGCGGCCGTGATCCTGGCCGACAAGTCGGACGTGCATCGGTCGCGCGTCCGCAAGGCCGACCAGATCGAGTTCGACATCCACGATCGCGTGAACTACGCCGTCGAGGAGTCCTTCCTCCGCGTGGACGCGGACGCGGGCACGATCACCCTGGAGCTGACGATCGACACGTCGATCAGCCACGTGATGGAGTACTTCGAGATCTTCCTCGATCGGATGGCGATGTGCAGGAGGGCGGCCGAGGAGCTTGAGTGCCGCTTCCGTGTCGTCATCAACGAGACCGAGGTGCTGTGATCGGGAGGTCGAAGCCATGGCGGAAGTCGAGGAGACGAAGCTGCCGGGTCTCGGGATCCGGTACGAGTTCCTGACGTCCAGGGGGAGCAGGATCGGCGTCGTCCACCATCGGACCGGCCGGCGCGAGCTCTTCGTCCACGACCAGGACGACGACACCTCGGGGACGATCGCCGCCCTGGACGAGGACGACAGCCGCACGCTGGCCGAGCTGCTCGGCGGGTCGCGGGTAGGGGAGCAGCTGGCGAATCTGCAGCAGCGGGTGGAGGGGATCGCGATCGACTGGCTGCCCATCGCCGAGGGGACGCCCTTCGCGGGGAAGTCGATCGGCGACACGAGGGCCAGGACCCTGACGGGCACCTCCATCGTGGCGATCGTCCGCGGCGAGGACGCCGTCCCCGCTCCGGGCCCCGAGCACCCGATCGAGGCGGGCGATACCCTGGTTGTCGTGGGGACGCCCCGAGGGATCGAACAGCTCGCCGTGATCCTTCGGACCGGCTGAGCCAGTGTCCACCCCCGTGCTCCTGATCGAGCTGGGGGTGGTGATCCTGGGGCTCGCCGTCCTGGCCCGGGTCGCCGAGCGGACGGGGTTCTCGCCGATCCCCCTCTACCTCCTCGTCGGCCTGGCGTTCGGCGACGGCGGGCTCTTCCCCTTGGTGACGTCCGAGGAGTTCATCGAGGTGGGCGCCGAGATCGGGCTGATCCTCCTGCTCCTCATGCTGGGTCTCGAGTACGCGGGCGATGAGCTGACGGAAAGCCTGCGCAGGAACGCCGGGGCCGGCCTCGTGGACCTGGCCTTCAACTTCCTCCCGGGCTTCGCCGCGGGGCTGCTGCTGGGATGGGGCCTCGTGCCGGCGCTCTTCCTGGGCGGGATCACCTACACCTCCTCGTCGGGGATCGTGGCCCATATGATCCAGCAGCTGGGGTGGGTGGCGAACGCGGAGACCCCGACGATCCTCTCGATCCTCGTCATCGAGGACCTGGCCATGGCGGGATACCTGCCGCTGATGGAGGTGCTGACCCGCGGGGACGAGATCGCGTCGGCGACCATCGCCATCGTCGCCGCCGTGAGCGCGGTCCTGGTCACGCTGTTCGTGGCCGTGCGGTTCGGCCCCTCCCTCAGCAGGCTCGCGTTCAGCCGCTCGGACGAGGGCCTGCTCCTGACGATCGTGGGGATCGCTCTGGTGGTGGCCGGGCTGGCCGAGCGGCTCCAGGTCTCCGCTGCCGTGGGGGCGTTCCTCGTGGGGATCGCGCTCTCCGGCCACGCGGCCGACCGGGCGCGGGTGCTGCTGACGCCGCTCCGCGACCTGTTCGCGGCCGTCTTCTTCATCTTCTTCAGCCTCCAGATCGACCCGTCGGCGATCCCATCGGTACTCGGCGTGGCCGCCGCCCTGGCGCTCGTCACGGGGGCCTCCAAGGTGGCCACCGGCTGGGTGAGCGCCGGCAGGCGGGGGCTGGGGTCGGGGGCCCGCCTGCGGGCCGGGACGGCC
>DASUTW010000318.1:0-4843 GCA_036374395.1 Actinomycetota bacterium | reverse complement strand
CACCGTCCCCAGACGGACCCCCATCACCTCGGCCGTCTGGGCCTCGGTCAGGTCCTCGTAGTAGCGGAGGACGATCGCGGCGCGCTGGCGCTCGGACAACCTTCCGAGCGCCGCCCACATCTCGTCGCGCTCCGTCGGGTCGGCGTCCGGTCGATCGACGGGGCGCCGGCCCTCCCTCTCCACGTACTCCCGCTCCACCCTCGCGTGGCGGAAGTGCGACCGGGCGAGGTTCACCACGGTCTTCCGGAGGTACCAGTGGAACGAGTCCGGGTTCCGCAGATCGCGGAACCGGCCCAGCAGCTTGACGAACGCCTCGTGGACGAGATCCTCGGCCAGCGCGGCATCGCCGGTCATCAGGTACCCGAGCCGGACGGCGTCGGGGGCGTGCCGCTCGTACAGCTCGCCCAGCCTCCCCGTCTCGGTCACGCTCAACGCCCTCGTCTGCATCATGGCCCATCCTCCGAGCACAAGACGCCTCAGGGCCTTGGAAGGTTCCGTGTCACGAGGGCTCAGGAGGGGAGGAGCACGGCGAAGCGCGACCCCTCGCGGGGGCGGCTCTCCACGCTGATGTCGCCGCCCATCGCCGTCACCAGCCGCTTGGCCAGGGCCAGCCCCAGGCCGGACCCGGGGCCGGAACGGGCGGCATCGCCCCGCCAGAACGGCTCGAACACCCGGTCCAGCGAGCCCACCGGGATGCCCTCCCCGGTGTCGGTGACCGCGATCTCGAGCCGGCCGGCGTCGCGCCGGGCCTCGACCCGGACGCTGCCGTCTGCCGGCGTGTGACGGATCGCGTTCTGGATGAGGTTCTGCAGGACGCGGGTGACCCGGGGCGAGCACGGCTCGGTCGCCGCGTCGGCCAGGTCCGTCTCCACCGAGACTCCCTTGGCCAGGCGCTGGGGCTCCACGGCGGCGAGGGCCGACGCGACCACGTCGGCCAGGCTCGCCCTCCGCGCCTCCTCCCTGATCGCGTCGGCGTCGAGCTGGGACAGCTCGAAGAGGTCGTCCACGAGGGTGCTCAGCGCAGCCACCGCCCTCAGCATCTCGTGCGCGTACCGCCGGAGGTCCTCGGGGTCGTCCACCACGCCGTCCTCGACGGCCTCCACCATCGCCCGGAGCCCGGCCAGCGGCGTTCGCAGGTCGTGCGAGACGGCGGCCACGAGGTCCCGGCGCCTCGACTCGGCCTCCCGCTCCCTCCGCTGGGCCTCCTGGAGCCGGGAGGCCATCTCGTCGAGGGTGCGGGCCAGGGTGTCCAGCTCGGGACCGGCCTCCACGCGACCCACCCGCGCGTCCAGATCCCCCTCCGCCAAGTGTCGGGCCGTCTCCTCGAGCCGGGCCACGCCGTCCCGGGAGCTCCTTCCCAGGGCCAGACCGGCCGCGACGCCCACCGTCCCCGTGTAGGCGAGCAGGACGGCCGTGAGCGCGGCGTCGTGTCCGCTCACGAACATCAGGAGCGCGAACGCCCCGAGATTGAGCAGCGCCACGGCCACGCCCGCCAGCGACGCCGCCGCGATGCGGACCCGGAACGACGAGCGGGCCAGGAGCCGGGCTGCGGTGGCCGTGACGCCCACGGTGGCCAGGACCGCGACAGCCAGGAGGAACGAGAGCTCGGCGAGGTCGGCCCGCGGCATCCCGGTGGCCGCGGCGATCGCCACGGTGGCCCCGGCGCCCGCGGCCCCCAGCAGCCCCAGCCCGAGCAGCGCCCTCGCGCTCATGGGTCGAACCGGTAGCCGACCCCCCACACCGTCACGAGGTGTCGGGGGTGCGAGGGATCGTCCTCGATCTTCTCCCGAAGGCGGCGCACGTGGACCGTCACCGTGGAGGGGTCGCCGTCGAAGGCGAAGTCCCACAGCTCCTCGAGCAGCTCCGTCCTGGAGAACACGACGCGCGGGTTGGAGGCGAAGTGGTGGAGGAGGTCGAACTCCTTGGGGGTGAGGGTGAGGCGCCGCCCTCGGAGGGCTGCCAGGCGGGACCACGGGTCGACCTCGAGGTCGCCGAGCTCGATCGTGCCGTTCCCGGGGTCGCTCCCGGAGCGACGAAGGACGGCACGGACGCGGGCCACCACCTCGCGCGGGGAGAACGGCTTCGTCACGTAGTCGTCGGCGCCCATCTCCAGCCCCACCACCCGGTCGGTCTCCTCGCCCCGGGCGGTCAGCATGATCACCGGGGTCGGGGCCCGTCGGCGGATCCACGACAGGACCCCGGCCCCGTCGAGCTTCGGCATCATGAGGTCGAGGACGACCAGATCGGGCGGGGCGTCGGCGAAGCGCTCGATCGCCTCCTCGCCGTCGGCGGCCGTGCCCACCTCGAAGCCCTCGCGCTCCAGGTACCTCCCCAGCACCTCGCGCACGATGGGCTCGTCGTCCACGACCAAGACACGCTCGCTCATGTCTCCCATCCTCTCGCACCTTCCTTACGAGGAGCTTACGGATCGCCGCAAGGGTTCGGTAAGGGGACCGTTCGTACCTTGGATCGTGGGCGGTGACGGTCATCGCCCCGGAAGGAGGGATCCACATGCGCATCCGCGCCCTCATCACGAACCTGGCGGTGGTCGCGCTGCTGAGCGCGTTCGCCGGGCCTCATGCTGCGGCGGCCGCGCCCGAGCGGACGTTCCGGGTCACGGTCACGAACCTGACCGAGGGGCAGCCCCTCACGCCGCCGGTGGTGGCCACGCACCGGGGAGCCTACGACGCGTTCGACGTGGGCGCACCGGCCAGCGAGGGGCTCCAGCAGATCGCCGAGAACGGGAACGGGGCGCCGTTGCTGGCGGAGCTCGACGCCTCCAAGCACGTCGACGCGTCCCTGCAGACGGGGACCGGACCGCTCGTGCCGGACGGGCTGCCGGGGTCGGCGATGTTCGCAGACTCGGTGACGTTCGAGATCATCGCGGGCCCGGGAGCCAGCTTCCTCACGTACGTGTCGATGCTGATCTGCACGAACGACGGCTTCACCGGCGCCGACGGGATCAAGCTGCCCAATCGTGTGGGCGAGACGGCCACCGCGGCCACGTTCGGGTACGACGCGGGCACCGAGATCAACACGGAGGACTTCGCGGACATCGTCCCGCCGTGTCAGGCGCTCGTGGGCGTGACGAGCGATGACGCGGGAACCGGCATGACGAACCCCGCGCTCGACGAGGGTGGGGCCATCCACCATCACGACGGGATCGCGGGCATCGCGGACCTCGTCCCCGCGGTCCACGGCTGGGACACGGTCGCGCCGGTCGCGACGATCTCGATCACGCGGGTCGCCTGACATCTTCGAGTCGTCCCCCTCCCGGGCGGCGGGCCGCGGCTCGTCCCGGGAGGGGACGGCCGGGGTGGGCGGCCGCCCGCCGCCGCGGGTACGCTGTGGCCGTGACCACCTGGAAGCTGCCCGACCGGGCCTACGACTGCGAAGAGCGCACGCTGGTGATGGGCGTGCTGAACGTCACCCCCGACTCGTTCTCGGACGGTGGCCGGTTCTTCGACCCCGAGGACGCGGTGAAGCAAGCCCTCCGGATGGTCGAGGACGGCGCCGACATCGTGGACGTGGGCGGGGAGTCCACCCGACCCGGTTCCGACCCCGTGCCGCCCGATGAGGAGCGGCGTCGCGTCGTTCCCATCGTGGAGCGGCTGGCGCAGGAGCTGGAGGTTCCGATCTCGATCGACACGAGGAAGGCCGAGGTGGCCGCGGCCGCCGTCCGGTCCGGTGCCACGATCGTCAACGACGTCACCGCGGGCGGCGATCCCGAGATGTTCGACGTGGTCCGGGAGAGCGGCACCGCCCTCGTCCTGATGCACATGAAGGGCGAGCCGAAGACGATGCAGGAGGATCCCCACTACGACGACGTGGTTTGGGAGGTCCGGGACTACCTGGCCGAGCGCGTGGAGGCGGCGGTGGCCGCGGGGATCGACCGCGAGGCGATCTGCGTGGACCCGGGCCTGGGCTTCGCCAAGACGACCCCGCACTCCCTGGCGATGATGAAGCACACCGACGCCCTGCTGGACCTGGGACGGCCCGTGCTGGTGGGGCCATCCCGGAAGTCGTTCATCGGCGACGTCCTGGGGACCCCGGTGACCGACCGCGCGGAGGGCACCGTGGGCGCCGTCTGCGTCATGGTGGCCAAGGGCGCCCACATCGCCCGGGTCCACGACGTCCTGGAGACCGTCCGCGCGGTGCGGGTCGTAGACGCGATCCTTCGGGCATGACCCTGGAGCGCCGGACCGCGGAGGTCTCGGCGGGGGAGCTCGCGTACGTTGAGGCCGGGGAAGGGAAGCCGATCCTCTTCCTCCACGGGATCCCCACGAGCGCCGATCTGTGGCGCAACGTGGCGCCGCTCCTCGCGCCCTGGGCCAGGGTGATCGTCCCCGACCTCCTGGGATACGGGGCATCGGCCAAGCCCGAGGGGGCGGAGCTGCACATCCGGGCGCAGGCCAGGTGCGCGCGCGAGCTCCTCGAGGCGCTCGGGGTCGAGCGGTTCGCGGTCGTGGGCCACGACCTGGGGGGAGGGATCGCCCAGCTCCTGGCGATCGAGGGCGGGGTCGAGGCGCTCGTCCTGACGAACTCGATCTCCTGGGACGGGTGGCCGGTGGAGGGCGTTCGGAGGGTGCAGGGGCTGCCCGAGGAGGGTTGGGATGAGGCGCTGGCCGAGAAGGTCGTGCGGCGGTCGTTCGAGCGCGGGATGGCCAGGTTCGAGCGGCTCTCGCAGGAGGACCTCGAGGGATACGTCGCTCCCTGGCGGGGGGACCCGCTCGCGCTGCGGAGAGCCTTCCTGTCGGTGGACGGCGTGGGGCTGGAGGGGACCGAGGAGGCGCTCGGCGCGCTCGGCGTCCCGGCCTTCGTGCTCTGGGGCGAGGACGACCCG
>DASUTW010000317.1:0-2116 GCA_036374395.1 Actinomycetota bacterium | reverse complement strand
CCCGAGGAGGCCCGCTTCTGTCAGGCCTGCGGGTCGCCCATGGTCCAGGCCCCCGCGGAGTGGGAGCAGCGGAAGACCGTCACGGTCGTGTTCGCCGACGTCACGGGGTCCACCGCGCTGGGAGAGGCCCTCGACCCAGAGTCGCTGCGGCGGCTGATGGCGCGCTTCTTCATGGAGATGAGCGCCGTCCTCCAGCGCCACGGAGGCAGCGTGGAGAAGTTCATCGGCGACGCGGTGCTGGCGGTGTTCGGGCGGCCCACCGTGCACGAGGACGACGCCCTCCGCGCCGTCCGGGCCGCGGCCGAGATGCGGCAGGTGCTCCGCTCGCTCAACGAGGAGCTGCAGCGTGCCCACGGTGTGACCCTGCAGATTAGGACCGGCGTCAACACGGGCACGGTCATCATCGGGGACCTCGTGGCCGGGCAGTCCTTCGTCGCCGGTGACGCGATCAACGTCGCGGCCCGGCTCGAGCAGCTGGCCTCCCCCGGCGAGATCCTGATCGGCGAGGACACCTACCGGCTCGTCCGACACGCCGTCACCGCCGAGCCCGCCCCGCCCCTGAAGGTTCGCAACCGCGAGGAGCCGGTGGTCGCCTACCGCCTCGAGGACGTGCACGACGCTGCCCCTCGCGGCGAGTCGCCCCTCCGCTCCCCCATGGTCGGACGCGTCAGGGACCTGGGCGTCCTCCTCGATCTCGTGGACGAGGTGACGAAGCGGGGGGACGCGCACCTGGCCACGATCCTGGGGCCGGCGGGCGTGGGGAAGTCGCGTCTGGTGGAGGAGCTCGTCGCCGGGCTCGGGGAGCAGCTGCCCTCGCTCTCGGGACGCTGCCTCACCTACGGCGAGGGGATCACGTACTGGCCCGTCAGCGAGGTCGTGCGGCAGGCCCTCGGGATCCGAGGGGAGTCGTCGCCCGCCGAGATCCGGAGGCTCCTCGCCGAGCGGGTCCGAGGCAGCGACCCCGGCGACCGGATCGTGGAGGGCGTGGCCCAGATGATGGGCCTCAGCGACGCAGCCGGCGGCCAGGAGCAGATGTTCTGGGGCACGCGCCGGTTCCTCGAGGTCGTGGCGGGCGAGAAGCCCCTCCTTGTGATCCTCGACGACGTCCACTGGGGCGAGCCCACGTTCCTCGACTTCGTGGAATACCTGGCGGACTTCGCCTCCGCCCCGCTGCTCCTCGTCTGCATGGCCCGGCTCGACCTCCTGGAGGAGAGGCCGGGCTGGGGCACTGGACGGCGCAACGCCACGACCCTGACCCTCGACCCCCTGACCGAGGGCGAGAGCGTCGCGCTGATCCGGAACCTCCTCGGCATCGAGGACCTCGAGCCCGCCGCGGGCCGCCACCTGATCCGGGCCACCGAGGGCAACCCCCTGTTCATCGAGGAGATGCTCCGGATGCTGATCGACGAGGGTCTCGTGAAGCAGGACGACGAGGGGTGGGCGAGCGTGGGGGACGTGACCAGCCTCCCGGCCCCGCCCACGATCCAGGCCCTGCTCTCGGCGCGGCTGGCGCGTCTCCGGCCCGAGGAGCTCGCGGCGATCGAGCGGGCCAGCGTCGTGGGGAAGGTCTTCTCGTGGTCGTCGGTGGCGGCGCTCACCCCGGAGGAGGAACGATCGGAGGTCGGGGGTCATCTCCAGGCGCTCGTGCGCAAGGAGCTGATCCTCCCGGACACCGAGGTGATAGAGGGCGAGGACACCTTCCGGTTCCGACACCTCATGATCCGGGACGCGGCCTATGAGGCGATCCCGAAGGAGGTCCGGGCCGACCTCCACGAGCTGCTGGCCTCCTGGCTGGAGGCGCGAGGAGGCGAGGAGTACGACGAGATCCTCGGCCACCACCTGGAGCAGGCCCACCGATGGAGGACCGAGATCGCGCCGGCCGACAACCGATCGCGGGCGCTCGCCGAGCGAGCCGTGGAGCAGTTCGCGTCGGCGGGTCGGAGGGCGTTCGCCCGGGGGGACGTCCCGGCCACCGTCCGCCTCCTCTCACACGCCGTGGCCCTGGTCCCGGACGAGCACCCGACGCGGCCGCGCCTGCTGGCAGACCTGGGAAGGGCCCTGATGGAGCACGGGGAGCTGGAGCGGGCGGACGAGGTGCTGACGGAGGCCGCGCGGT
>DASUTW010000316.1:0-9915 GCA_036374395.1 Actinomycetota bacterium | reverse complement strand
GCCGGGGTTCTCCACGATCCCCGGGTCGAGCATGTAGATGCAGTTCCAGGGACAGACGTCCTCGCAGGCCCGGCACAGGATGCAGGGATCCGGGTCGAGCATCAGGTGCTTCGGGGACTTCACCCCTTCCTTCAGCCACTCCGGGTCCACGGGCGTGATCGTGTAGTCCTCGTGGATGTTCACCTCGGTCTTCTGGAAGGCCACGTCAGCTCACCCCTCGCACTATCGGTAGCCCCCAGAGTACCGTTCGGCCTGACGCTCGCCACGGAGCTTTCGGCGGTGCACCTGGACCTGGTAGGCGACGACGATGAAGGCCACCGTCCACACGGTGATCCAGCCCATCGCGATCGAGTCGCGGATCACGACGAGCAGGCGGTCGGCGGTCGACCACCCCAGGGTCTGGTTGGCGAAGAAGAGGAACCAGGAGGGGATCACCACCAGCGTCGTCATGGCGATGAACGAGACGATCAGCCCGGCGATGAAGGCGGACGTCCACGTCCACTCCCATCGCCTGAGGAAGTCGTCGGCGCGCTCCTTGTAGGGCTCCATCCTGCGCCTGACGCTGCTCGGGATCGGCAGTCTCACTCCGCTCTCCACTCCTCGGGGCGGGCCGATTCTATCGTGCGGCCCTCCGCCTCCCCAAACCCCGGCCGCGCGAGCCTCCCGCTCGCACGGCTTGTGAATCCTTTCACAAGTCCGTCATCCGGAATCATGCGCATACTGGGAGCCGTTCGCAACCGAGGGGGCGAGGAAGCGTGGATCTGAACGTCTGGTGGGCGCCGGCGTTGGCCTTCGCGGCCGGCGTGGTGTCGTTCGCCTCGCCCTGCGTGCTCCCCCTGGTGCCGGGGTACGTCGGCTTCGTGCTCGGTCAGGGCGCGGACGGGCGGCCCGCGTCACCGGCCGGGGACGGCGCGGCGGCGGGCGGGGCGGTGGCGGTGGCCGAGCGGCCGGCGACGCGGGCCGCCCTCCCGATGCTGCTCTTCGTCGGGGGGTTCGCGCTCGTCTTCACGCTCCTCGGCGCCTTCTCGCGGGCCTTCACGGAGATCTTCCGCCACCCGTGGGGACAGCGGATCGCCGGGGGCATCGTCGTCCTGTTCGGGGTCTACCTGATCCTCTACTCGCTCAGGGTCGGGGGGCCTCGCCTCTTCGCGGAGCGGCGCCCGTTCCTGTCGAGGGTGCGCCCGGGCACCGCGGGGGCGTTCCCGCTGGGGATGGCGTTCGCCACCGGGTTCACGCCGTGCATCGGCCCGGTGCTGGCGGGGATCCTCACGATCGCGGCCGCCCAGGGCGGGGGAGCCTGGGGTGCGCTGCTGATGTTCACGTACTCCCTCGGCCTGGGCCTGCCGTTCGTGCTCGTGGGGTTGGGGCTTCGCCGGCTGATGGGCGCGCTCTCCTGGGTCAAGCGCAACTACCACTGGATCGCGGGGGTGGGCGGCGTCCTGATGCTGGCCATCGGCGTCCTGCTGATGCTCAACCTCTGGACGCGGTTCCTGGCCTGGTCGGGCCTGCTCGACCTCGTCAGCGGCTTCGAGCCCCCGATCTAGTCGGCGCCCGCGTACGATCGGGGGCGATGGCGACCGGGACCTTCTCGCGCGGCATGCTCTCGGTGTGGCGCTCGCTCCGCTCGATGCGGACGGCGCTGATCCTGCTCCTCCTGCTGGGGCTGGGGAGCGTGGTGGGGTCGCTCGTGCCCCAGGCGCCCAACTCGCCGGCCCGCGTGGCCGAGCTCTTCGCCGAGCGGCCGCTGCTGGCGCGGATCTACGACGCACTGGGGTTCTTCGACGTGTACGGGTCGTGGTGGTTCACGCTGCTCTACGTCCTCCTCCTGATCTCGCTGGCCGCGTGCCTGATCCCGCGGACGCGCGGCCTGATCCGGGGGCTGGGCTCGCGGTGGCAGCCGGCTCGCGACCTCGAGGCGCTCCGGCACTACGCGAGCGGCAGCGTCGAGGGGTCGCCCGAGGAGGCCGTAGGCCGTGCCCGCCGGGCGCTCCGGCGCCGGGGCTGGGGCGTGCGGAGCGGGGGCGAGACGGCGCTGGCCGCCGAGAAGGGCCTGGCCCGGGAGGTGGGCAGCCTGGCCTTCCACTGGGCGTTCTTCCTCCTGCTCCTGGGGGTGGTCTACGGGAAGGGGTTCGGGTTCACGGGCCAGGCCACGGTGATCGAGGGCGACGTCTTCACCGAGGCCCACGCCAGCTACGACTTCCCGCCCCGGGAGGGGCGGTTCTTCGGCGAGCGGCACCAGGGGTTCCAGGTCCGCGTGCTCGACTTCGAGGTGGCGTACCGCGAAGGGGGGCTGCCGCGCGACTTCGTCTCGCGGGTGGAGGTGGTGGAGGAGGGCGAGGTGATCCGCGCCGACGAGATCCGCGTCAACGACCCGCTGGAGCACCTCGGGGTGAAGCTCTACCAGTCGGGCTACGGGTGGGCGCCGGTGGTCGAGGTGCGCCACGAGGGCGAGCTGCTCGTCTCCGACCCGCTCGTGTTCGTCACCGACGACCCGAACGACCCGGTCCGCCCCTGGCGGGGGGCGATCAAGCTCCCGGGGATCTCACCGCAGGTGGGCCTGGAGCTGCAGCTGCTGCCCGACGCCGCGGCGTTCGTGGCGGGCATGCCGATGCTCGAGGCGGACGACCCCTTCCTCGCCTACCGCGCGTACCGAGGCGACCTCCGGCTGACCGAGGCGCAGTCGGTCTTCCGCCTGGAGAAGGAGCTGCTCGAGGAGTACGAGAGCGGCGGCCTGGCGCTGGGAGAGACGGTCGAGCTCCCGGGCGGCCTGGAGGTCACGTTCCGCGATGTTCGCCAGTACACCCAGCTCCTCGTGAAGCGCGACCCGGGGATCGGGCTGATGCTGGCCACCGCCCTGCTCGTCCTCGTCGGCCTCGTCCCGGCCCTCTACTCCAGCCGTCGCCGGATCTGGGTGCGGGCCGTGCCCGAGGACGGCGGCACCCGGCTCGAGATCGGGGGCTTCGCCCTCCAGCGGAAGGCGGCCTTCGACGAGGAGTTCGATCGTCTCGTTCGCGACCTGGTGCCCCGCGGTAGAGTGAGGGTCCCATGACCGAGGCCTCAAACACGACGTTCGGGGTCGCGCTGGCCCTCTACCTGGTGGCGATGGTCGGGTACCTCCACCACTTCGCGTACCGGCGACCAACGCCGCTGACCCTGGCCCGGGTCGTCGCGTACCTGGCGCTCGCCTCGCACACGGTCTCCGTCGTCCTCCGGGGTGTGGCCGCGGGACGGGTCCCCTGGGGCAACATGTACGAGTACGCGAGCGTCGTGGGCCTGGCGGTCGTGGCTCTGTACCTCGTCGTCGCCGAGCGGCGAGTGGAGGCTCGGCGGCTCGGCGGCTTCGTCCTCGGGGCCACGGTGCTGATCATGGCCGCCTCCACGATGGTCTACGTTGAGCCCGGCCCGCTGATCCCGGCGCTCAACTCGGGGTGGCTGCGGATCCACGTGCTGGCGGCGATCCTGGCCTCGGCGCTCTTCACGCTCGGCTTCGTCTTCACCTTGCTGTACCTGATCCAGGAGCGGCGGGAGCGGCGGGTGGAGCGGGCCGTGGCCGAGCGCCCGGCGCCGGCCATGGCGTCGGTGGGCTCGGGCCTGCCGCATGACCTCGAGGTCGAGTCCGACCCCGAGGAGGGGCGGGCCACCGTGACGCTCGGTCCCGAGCAGGGGAACGGGCACGGCGGGATGCCGGAGGGCCCGACGCGGCGGGGCAGGCTTCCCGGAGCGGCCGCGCTGGACGACCTCGCGGCGAAGGCGATCACGTTCGCCTTCCCGATCTGGACGTTCGCCGTCATCGCCGGGGCGATCTGGGCCGAACAGGCCTGGGGCCGCTACTGGGGCTGGGACCCGAAGGAGGTCTGGTCGTTCGTCACCTGGGTGCTCTTTGCGGGCTACCTGCACGCGCGCGCGACCCAGGGCTGGCGGGGGAGGCGAGCGGCCGTGCTGGCCGTCCTGGGGTTCGCCGCGCTGGCGTTCAATCTGACCGTGGTGAACCTCGTCGTCTCGGGCCTGCACTCGTACGCCGGCGTGTGATCACCCGACGGTGACGGTCCCCTGCATGTTGGGGTGGACGTCGCAGCGGAAGTAGTACTCGCCCGGACCCGGGGTCGTGAACGTGTAGTCCATCGTCTCGGGTCCGGGGAAGATCTCGCCCACGAAGATCTCCTCGCTCGCCGACTCGTCCGTGTACATCGCCCAGTTGTGGGGGACGCCCGCGTCCTGGTTGTCGAGCGTCACGGTCACCTCGGCGTTCGCCGCGAGCTGCATGGTGTCGGTGTCGAACGCGATGTTCAGGGCCACGATCGTGGCCTCGGTCGGACCTTCGGACGGGCCGTTCGGCTCCTCGGTGGGCTCCTCGGTGGGCTCCTCCGTCGGCTCCTCGGTGGGGCTCGGGCCGGGCTCGGGCTCCTCCTCGATCGCCGAGTGGAACTCGCGCTCGCCGGCCACCGCGCCCACGATCCCCACGGCCAGCACGGGGACGAGCACGGCCATGACGAACGCCAGGACGACGCCCGCCCTCCGGCGGAACGTGGCGGCGAGCGCGGCTGCGATCAGGATGTTGAGCGCGAACAGCAGAGCGATCACGGGCGCCACAGTCTCCGAGGCCGCCAGGAGGATCCGCGACATCGACCAGAGCACGATCGCGATCGCCACCACGGCCGTCAGGGGCACGACGATCGCGAGCAGGGAGCGGCGCCGCTGGTCCTCGCTCATCGGGTCGAGAGCTCCTTCGGGTTGACGGCCTCCTCGACGTCGCGCCAGCCGAGGTCGTCCACGCCCTCCTCCTCCTGCTTCGCCCATCGGAAGAAGAGGATCGTGATCACGCCCCAGAGGATGAGGCCGCCCAGCAGCTTCATGGCCAGCCCCGCCACCCGCTGGTCGGTGAGGGCCGAGATCCCCCAGAGGCGCGGCAGCTCCTCGTAGATCCGGTACAGGGGCTCGCTGCCGAACGTCAGGAACGAGGCCGGCACGGTCGGCACGATCGACTGCGCGAACAGGTAGAGCATCTGCAGGGGGTACGAGAGGCGCGCGATCTCGACGATGGGGGAGAGGACCGGCATCCACATCAGCAGGGCGGTGCTCACGAGCGCCGCGTGCGTGGCGAGGTGGACGAGCGGCTCCCGCAGGTACAGCGTCACGAAGGCCGGCCAGTGGATCAGCGCGATCACGAGGTTGAAGAGCACCAGCGCCACGAGCGGCTTCGACAGCGCGCGGATCACCGAGAGCAGCCACCGAGGGCGGAGCAGCCACCGCAGCATCCAGCCGGGCGTCCCCAGGAGGAGGAGGGGCGGCGCCACGAGCGTCATGAGCAGGTGCTGGAGCATGTGCGCGGTGAAGAGGGACCGCTCGCCGAGGTCGTGGATCGGCCAGTCGGCCGCCACCAGCAGCGCCAGGACACCGAGTCCGAACGCGACCAGCTGGCCGCGGCTCGCCGGCGGATCCCCCGGCGAGACGTGGCGGGGTCCGACGCGGCGGAGGCCGTACAGGTACGTGGCGACGATCACGGCGACGAGCAGCCAGGCGTCGGGATGCGGGTGCCAGGCCGGCATCAGTCGCCCACCACCCCGATCGTCACGAGCACCACGGTGAAGACGCCGATCGCCAGGAGGATGCCCGTGATGAACAGCCGAGAGAAGATCTTGTTGTCGAACCTCAGGTGCATGAACCACATGGCGACCATGGCGAACTTGATCGCCATCAGCACCATCAAGAGGGCGATCAGGAGCCCGTCGGCCAGGCCCTCGATGTAGAAGAGGGCCACCTCGAGGGCCGTGACGATCGCCAGCGCCACCGCGACCTTCACGTACTCGGCCGGCGCGGGGTGGGCATGCTCCTCCACCCGCGCGTGCGTGCGGGGATCCTCCTCGGTCCGGCCCGCGACGTGCGCGTCCTCGGTCATGTCGGGATCAGGTAGACGACGGTGAAGATGATCACCCAGACGATGTCCACGAAGTGCCAGTAGAGGCCCACGAGCTCGATCCGGAGGCTGTCCTCCTGCCCGATCCGTCCGGCCACCGACATCCCGAAGTGGTGCAGCAGCATCAGCACCCCGATCGTGACGTGGAGCCCGTGGAAGCCGGTCAGCACGAAGAACGCGCTGCCGAAGACGTTCCTCGTGACCGTCAGCCCCTCGTTCACGAAGACGGTGAACTCGTAGACCTGGCCTCCCAGGAAGGTCATGCCCAGGAACGCGGTGGCCAGCAGCCAGATCCGGAGCCCCTGGTGGTCGCCTCGCTGGATCGCCGACAGCGCCAGCACCATCGTCAGGGAGCTCATCAGCAGGACGAACGAGCTCACCGAGGTGAAGGGGATGTCGTAGATGTCCTCGGGGAACGGCCCCTGGACGCTGCGTCCGCGGTAGAGGAGGTACGTGGTGATGAGCGCCCCGAAGAAGAGGCATTCCGAGCCGAGGAAGGCCCACATCCCGAGCTTCCGGTTGTCGAGCCCGGTGGCCGTGTGGGCCTCGTGGCGGACCTCGGCCTGCGCCATCAGTGCCCCTCCTCTGCCACCGGCTCCAGGCTCCAGCCGAAGAGGCCGAACAGCAGGAGCACCGCGCCCGGCACGGCCCAGATCCAGTCGTAGATCAGGCCGTAGCCGATGAACGGAAGCCCCGACGCGGCCACGAGCGGCCAGTACGAGGGGTCGGGCATGTGGATGTCGAGGTGCTCCTCCTCCGCGTGCTCCTCCTCCGCGTGGCCCTCCTCGGCCTCCTCGGTCGCCGCGCCGGCCACGACGGGCTGGACCCGCCCGGACCCGTCCTCTGTGTACTTCCGGTGCCAGAAGTCGTCCCGCGCCCGAACCTGGGGGACCTCGGCGAAGTTGTAGTGGGGCGGCGGGGAAGGGATCGTCCACTCCAGGGTTCGCCCGTCCCAGGGGTCGGGCGGCGCCTTCTCGCCGCGCGAGAGGCTCCGGACCACGTTCCACATGAAGACGAGCACCGAGGCCGCGATCGTGAACGCCCCGATCGTGGAGACCATGTTCCAGACGTCGAAGCCCAGCCCCTCGCCGTAGGTGTAGATCCGGCGCGGCATCCCCTCGAGGCCCAGGAGGTGCATCGGGGCGAAGGTCAGGTTGAAGCCGATCAGCATCAGCCAGAAGTGGAGGTGGCCGAGCGGCTCGCTGTAGGTCCGGCCGGTGAACTTCGGGAACCAGTAGTAGGCCCCTCCGAACAGCCCGAAGATCGCGCCGCCGAACAGCACGTAGTGGAAGTGCGCCACGATGTAGTAGGTGTCGTGCTGCTGCCAGTCCGCGGGCACGATCGAGTGCGTGACCCCGGACAGCCCGCCGATCACGAACATGGCGACGAACCCGATCGACATCAGCATGGGCGTGGTGAACCGGATGGCCCCTCCCCACATCGTCCCCAGCCAGTTGAAGATCTTGATGCCGGTGGGGACGGCGATGAACATCGTGGAGAGTGCGAAGGCCGAGTTGGCCACCGGGCCCAGCCCCGAGGTGAACATGTGGTGGGCCCACACGCCCCATCCCATGAACCCGATCGCGGCGCCCGCGAACACCACCGCCGGGTACCCGAACAGCGGCTTCCGCGAGAAGGTGGGGAGGATCTCCGAGACGATCCCCATCGCCGGCAGGATCAGGATGTAGACCTCGGGGTGCCCGAAGATCCAGAACATGTGCTGCCAGAGGATCGGATCCCCGCCCGCCGCCGCGTCGAAGAAGTGCGTCCCGAGGATGCGGTCCCCGGCCAGCTGGAACAGCGCGATCGCGATCACCGGCAGGGCGAACAGCAGGAGGAACGAGACGACGAGCGTCATCCACACGAAGACCGGCATCCGCATCAGGCTCATCCCGGGCGCCCGCTCGTTGAAGATCGTCACGATGAAGTTCACCGCGGAGACGAGCGAGGCCACGCCGACGATCTGGAGCCCCACCGCGTAGAAGTCCAGGTTGTTCCCGGGCATCTGGCTGGAGAGGGGGGCGTACCCGAACCACCCTCCGTCGGGGGCCCCGCCCAGGAACCAGGACGAGTAGAGGAACAGCCCTCCCAGCAGGAAGATCCAGTAGCTGAACGCGTTGAGCCGGGGGAAGGCCACGTCACGGGCCCCGATCATCAGCGGGACGAGGTAGTTGAAGAACGCGGAGGAGAGGGGCATCACGACGAGGAAGATCATCGTGATCCCGTGCATCGTGAAGAGCTGGTTGTAGACGTCGGCGTCCAGCAGCTGCCCTTCGGGCGTGGCGAGCTGCCAGCGGATCAGCAGGGCCTCGAGCCCGCCCAGCAGGAAGAACGCGAACGCAGTGACGCCGTAAAGGATCCCGATCCGCTTGTGGTCCACGGTGGTGAGCCACGACACGAACCCGGTCGTGGCGGTCGGGCGCCGGAACACCGAGCCCCGGGGGAGGGGCTGCGCGATCGCCATCAGTCGTTCACCTCTCGCGTCATTCGAGCGTGAGCAGATACTCGGCGATGGCCTCGATCTGCTCCTCGGTCAGGTTGTAGTCGGGCATCACCACGCCCGGCTTCATCGCCCGGGGGTCGTCCAGCCACCGCTGGAGGTTTTCCCGGTTCGTCTCGAACAGGCCGGCGCCGAAGGTCCCGCGGCTGGCCAGGTGGGCCAGGTTGGGGCCCACCGTGCCGCCGGCTCCGGGCTCCACGCCGTGGCAGGCCAGGCAGGAGCCGGTGCCGAAGTTCTGGAAGAACTCGGCCCCCTGGGCGGCGAGGCTGCCCGGCTCCGGCTCCGCCGGCGGCGCTTGCATCCGCGAGACCCACTCCTGGAAGCCCTGCTCGGTCTCCACGATCACCCGCTTGCGCATGTTGGCGTGGGAGGTGCCGCAGTACTCGGTGCACTGGCCCAGGAAGGTACCGGTCTCGTCGGCCTCGATCGTGAGCGTCTCGACCTTGCCCGGGACGAGGTCCTGCTTCCCGGCGAGCCTCGGCACCCAGAAGCTGTGGATCACGGGGATCGCGTTCTGGGTGACGGGCTGGCCGTCGGCCGTGAACTCGGCGATGCCGCCGGGGGTCTCGGCCGACTCCAGGCTCAGGTGCACGGGCGTGTCCACGGGGACCACGAGCTCGTTCGCCGTCACGATGTTGAGGTCGGGGTAGCGGAACTCCCACCACCACTGGTGCCCGATCACGGTGACCTCGAGGACGTCGCCTCCGGGCGGCCGGCGCGAGAGGTCGAAGATCGCGGCGACGGTGGGGAAGGCCAGGCCGGCCAGCAGGAGCGCGGGGATCACCGTCCAGAGGATCTCCAGGCGGTTGTTGCCGTGGATCTGCACGGGCGCCCGCTCCTCGCGGCGGCGGCGGCGGTAGCGGATCGTGATGAAGATGATCGCCCCCTCCACGAGGACGAAGACGACGCCGGCCATCCAGAAGACGATCGTGGAGAGGTCGTTGATGCGTTCGGCTCGCGGCCCGGCCGGCTCGAGCGAGGACTGGGGCAGCCCCTGCTGGCAGGCGGCGAGGAGCAGCGCGGTGGTGGCCACGAATCCCGTCAGCCACCATCGTCTGCGGGTGCTCGGCGTGCGGCGCGCTCGGTCGGACCTCATCTCGGATGTGGCGGGGCCTGATCGGGCCCCGAGCCGGCGACACGATAGCACGGGGTCGGGGAAGGGCCGAAGCTCACGACGTCGGCAGCGAGGTCCCGCATCGGGGGCACTCGGCGTGGGCCCGGGAGGCGATCCTGCCGCAGCCCGCGCACTCGACGGCTCGGACCCGGCCCCGGACCAGGGCCGCGACGTAGAAGGCGGTGAACACCGTGGCCAGGACCAGCAGGAGGAGCTCGGCCACGACGTGCCAGCCGTGGCTCCTGATCAGGTCGCCGAAGAGTTCGATCACGCCAGGGCTCCGATCAGCGTGTCGGCGGCGACGGCGGCGAAGAGTAGCCCGAGGTAGGTGATCGAGTAGTGGAAGAGGTGCATCGCGGCGCGGGTCGTCCGCTCGCGGACGACCCG
>DASUTW010000315.1:0-4299 GCA_036374395.1 Actinomycetota bacterium | reverse complement strand
TCCTCCATGTGGTCAACAAGGAGTACGTGGAGAATTGGATGGAGGGAATGGACGTCTACCACAACCCGCGCGCGCTGCACCCGCTCGATCCGGACATGCTTCCGGGTGCGGCGCACCATCGACTTCTCGACGACGGACAGGTCGAGTCGTTCGTCACGCAGTGGCAGCCGCTGGCGTCGCTCACCTCGATTATGGTCCTGCGCGGCGAGCCAGGAGCCGTGGACGCTGAAGAGACCGGGTAGGCTCAACAGCAGGCTGCGAGCTCGTAAGCAAGCGCCAGGTCTCCGGGAGGGGAGCGACACAGAGAGGGCGCCTGACGGCTTCCCGCGGTCTTGTTAGCGCTCACGAGGTTCGGTCATTGCTCTAGGCCGACTGAGCAGCGAGTCGGCTGGGCTGTAGCGCTCGTGTTGAGCTTGGATGTCGACGCTGGCCAGCTCCACGTAGCGCCGCACCATGTAGAGCGTGGTGTGGCCGAGGAGCTTCTGGAGCGTGAAGACGTCGCCGCCGGCGAGGATGAACCTCTTGGCCCCGGTGTGACGCAGTGTGTGCGGGGAGCACCTCACCCCCTCGATCCCCGCTGCCTTCCCGTACTTCGCGACCACCTCATGGACCGACTTCCTGGTGATCCGCCCGCCGTAGCGGCTGACGAAGAAGGGGTCCTCCGGCCTCACGTCCTCCAGCAGCCGCTGGTAACGCCGCAGTGCCTGGGTGACCGTCTGACCCAGCGGTAGCTCCCGCTGCTTCGACCCCTTGCCCATGACCCGCATCGTCCGGGCCTTCAGGTCGACGTCCTCCGCGTTCACACCGACGAGCTCCGACACCCGGACCAGCGTGTCCAGGAACGTCAGCAGGATCGCCCGGTCGCGGATCCCCAGCCACCGCCTTGTGTCCGGCTTCCTCAGGAGCGCCCGGAGCTGGTCCTCCGAGAAGGTTTGGATGATGACCTGGGGCACCTTCGGCATCTCGAAGTCCGCGGTGATGTTCTCTGGGATCAGCCCCTTCTTGTGCCCGAACCGGCTCAGGGTCTTGAGGGTTTGCGCGTAGCCGCGGACCGTGTTGGGCGTCCGGCCCGCCTCCCGCGCCTCGATCAGGTACTCCTCGAGCAGCGTGGTCGTGAGCTGGGCCGGCGCCGTCAACCCACGACCCCGGCACCACTCGATGAACAGCTCGCTGTGCTTCGCGTACCACTCGATCGTCCGCGGGCTCAGGTTCTTCGCGTGGCAGCGGACCAGGAACTCGTCCCGCAGGTCCTGAAGCGTGTCCTCCCTCAGCGCCAGCGGGTTCGTCGGGATCCTGACCATGGGTGTCCTCCTTGCTCTGGGAGGACGGCGGACAAGTCTTCGAGATGAACGTCCCCGGGCAAGACTTGTACGGTTCTATGTTCGCGAAAACTCGCGAAGACTTGTCCGATTGAGCGGATATCCGGCGGCCGATCGACTCCTTCTTTTCGGCGACCGACGATCCGCTGCGACCTCGAAGCCCCAGGTCAGGACGCCTATTCAGTAGCGGAGGCGGACGGGAATCGAACCCGCCAGGCAGCTCGTCGCCGCCTCACCGGTTTTGAAGACCGGGGGGCCCACCAGGAACCCTGACGCCTCCGGCTCCGAGGATACGCGGAGGCGCGTGCGGAGCGCCCCCTGGGTGCCTCCGGAGCCGTGGGCGGCCCGGGCGGGATCCGGCTGAGCGAACCGTCACCGTGGACCTATCGAATGCCGGATGTGGTCCATCCGAGGGCGACCACCCGGGTCGTCCGAGCGAAAGGAGGTTCGATGCGAAGGGTACTCACGGTGGTCTTCGCGGGAGCGCTTCTCCTGGGACCGGCAAGTCCGGCGCTCGCCGATCCACACCCGTCCCAGGGGGCGTCGAGCGAGGGGCGCAACGAGGCCGGTTTCGGGGGAGGGCCGCACTGCCACGTCCTCATCACGAACCACACCCCGTTCGACAGCGCGCCTGCCTTCCCCTCCCACACGGCCCACCTCGCGTCCGGGATCGGGCACGTGTTCGCCGCCGACCCGAACTGCGACGGGCTGCCGGGTTGATCGGGGCGGTGGGGCTCCCGCTCTCGAGCGGGAGCCCCACCGGCCGGCCCTCCTCGCGTCTCCGGGCGCGTCGTGCTTGACACTCTCGGAGGCCTGCTCCAAGGTGAGGCCCGCCATGAGGAGGCCGGCCTGATGTCCAGGGGGAAGCTCGCGGACCGATGGGCCGCCAGGCCCCAGGTGGGCGGCGCTCGAAGGCTCGCCGACCTCCAGGAGGCGATCGCGGCGGCACCGCTCTTCGCCGAAGTGCCGAAGCGCCATCTCCGATCGCTGGCGCTGCTCAGCCGGGTGTCTTCGTACCCCGGAGGCGCGGAGATCGTCCGTCAGGGGACCGAGGGAGACACCTTCTACGTGGTCTTGGAGGGCGAGGCCCGGATCGTGAAGGGGCGGCGCACGATCGCACGCATGAAGCCGGGGGACTTCTTCGGAGAGTTGGCCATCTTCGACGGGGAGCCCCGTGCGGCCTCGGTCGTTGCGGATGGGGCGGTCCTCTGCCTGAAGCTCGAGGGACCGGAGTTCCGCAAGCTGCTGCTGCGGGAGCCGCGGCTCGGCCTGACGATCATGACGGCGATGGCTAGGCGGCTCCGAAGCTCCTGAGACCGCACCGCATGGCCCGGCCCGAGCGACACGCGGTGGTGGCGGTCGTCCGACGGGATGGGCGGTTCCTCCTGATCCGTCGAGGGCCCGACGCGGCCATGCCGGGGTTCTGGGCCCCGCCCGCCGGGAGGATCGAGCCGGGGGAGTCGCATCGCGACGCCGTCGTCCGAGAGGTCCGGGAGGAGGTCGGCCTCGAGGTCACGCCGGTGAGGAAGGTGTGGGAATGCCCCACCCACGACGGTGGCTTCCAGCTCCACTGGTGGCTGGCGGAGGCGAGCGCCGGGCAGCTTCGCCCCGAGCCGGGGGAGGTGAACGAGGCCCGGTGGATCCTCCCGGAGGAGTTCGGCGATCTCGAGCCGACTTTCGAGGATCACCGCCCGTTCTTCGAGGAGATCCTCCCGACGCTCTGAGCGTCAGGGGAGCCAGCGCTCCGGGAGCCGGGCCACCTCGCCGTGGTGATCCGACCACGCCGACCACACGCTCTGGGCCCAGGCAGGGACAGCCTCGGCCAGCGCCTCGGATGTCTCCGCCCCAGCGACGTCCACGATCGTCAGCGAACCCAGGTCCTGGGGGGGAGGGAGGTGGGGCCAGGGACCCTCCCGGCTCGCCATCCGATGGTAGAGGGGCGGGATCCGGGCCGGCGGGACCCCTCGCTCCAGCATCAGGTGGAGCCCGACGAGGTGGATCGCGACGGACTTGTCGGGGTGCTCGCCACCGGGGTGCTGGGCCGCGTAGGCGTCCACGAGGAGCTGATGGGTCCTCCCGGCAACGGCCGCGTCCTGGAGGACCCGCCCGGCCACCTCCCCGTATGTCGCCCAGCACTCGGGCGAGCAGTTGAAGTAGGCATGGGTGGGGCCGGCTCGCTGGGGCAGCTCGACGCCGCACCCGGGGCAGCGGCTCAACGGACCCGGGGGGCGCCGAGCGGCCGGACCTCGGTCGCCCTCCCCTGCGCGCGCATCGGCGAAGCATAGCGCCGAGCACTCCGGGAGAGGGGCGATACCATGGCGTCGATGGAGGCCGCGTTCTTCGACCTCGACAAGACGATCATCTCGAAGTCGAGCTCTCTCGCGCTCACCAGGCCGCTCTACCGGGCCGGGTTCGTGACCAGGTCGCAGCTCCTCCGGGGGGCCTATGCCCAGATGGTCTACCTGCTGCTCGGGGCGGACGAGAAGCGGATGGATCGAGCCAAGGAGGGGATGCTGGCCCTCTCCAAGGGATGGGATCGCGACGAGCTGGAGGCGCTGATCCGGGACGTACTGGAGGACGTGGTCGATCCCTTCATCTACCAGGAGGCCCTCGACCTCATGGCCCTCCACCGCGCCCTGGGGCGGAAGGTGTTCATCGTTTCGTCGTCGCCGGAGGAGATCGTGCGCCCCCTGGCGAATCGCTTGGGGGTCACGGACGTGGTCGCGACCCGGGCGGAGATCGAGGACGGGAGGTACACCGGGGAGCTCGAGTTCTACTGCTACCGGGAGCAGAAAGGAGAAGCGATCCGCGAGGTGGCCGAGCGAGAGGGGATCGACCTCTCCGGGTCCTACGCGTATTCGGACTCGGCGACCGACCTCCCGATGCTCGAGGCGGTGGGCAACCCGATCGCGGTCAACCCCGATCGCGATCTTCGGAGGATCGCCGAGGAGCGAGGGTGGCAGATCCGGGACTTCCGGCG
>DASUTW010000314.1:0-2203 GCA_036374395.1 Actinomycetota bacterium | reverse complement strand
GGCCCTGGCGGAGGCGCCCGCGGAGTTGGATGCGTAGGCCGAGCCCATGAGGCGCCGGGACGAGAACGACCTCACCGACGAGGAGTTCCTGGAGCTGTGGGAGCAGGGAGAGCCCGTCGAGCTCGCTCCCCCGCGCGAGGCCCCCTCTTCGACCAGTGACGCCGAAGAGGCGAGCCCGCCTACGTCCGGCCGCCGTCGGGCGGGCGAACACCACAGGGACGCCTGACCCTCCCTTCAACGGTCGAGCTCGTCGCGGAGCGCCGAGAGCCACTCGACCGCGATCAGGTCCTGCGGCCGGCCGGCGGCGCGCTTCATCCGGATCAGGTCATCGAGCGAGGCCACGCGGACGACGAGGCCGTCGAGGTCCTCGTCCGTCGCCGACGCCTCCAGGTCGGCGAAGCCGTCCGTCCCCGAGGGGGTGCCGAGGCAGTCGAGCGGGCCGGCGTTCGTCGAGAAGGTGAAGCGGTCGCCCGCCTTCAGCGGTTCAGCGTCGAGCCGGAAGGGGACGTCCTCGTCGATACCTCGGAGCCTCGCCCCCAGCCGTCGGAGCGCGTCCGAGAGCGCTCGGAGGTTCGCCTCGTCACGCGCGTAGCAGATGTCCAGGTCACCGGTGATCATGGGCGAGCCGCGCAGCGCCGCCGCGTAGCCGCCGATCAGCACGAACCGGACGCCGTGGTCGGCGAGCGTCCGGAGCGCGGCGAGCGGATCGAACGGCGGCTCGCTCATCGTCCGCGGAACACCCGGGTCGCTTCCCACTCGCGGGCCGCCAGTCGCGCCCGCTCACCTGGGGTCAGACGCAGGCGCTCCCGGATCAGCGTTCGGTCGACCTCCGCCCCCGGCCGCCGAACCAGGTCGAGCGCCAGTCCGCACTCGCGCAGGAGCCGGTCCAGCGTGTCGAACCGCGGCGAGGCGAGCCCCCGCTCGATGCGCGAGAGCGTGGGCTGCGCGATCCGCGCCCGGCGCGCGAGCTCGCGCTGACCGAGCCCGGCCGCGCGTCGTGCTTCCCGGAGCAGACGTCCCCCGCTCATGGGGTGATGATAGCGCAAACACTATCGATATGGACATGGGATATCGTTTCCCCGTGACCGAGGAGCACGTCCTTCGCAACCGAGCCGCCTGGGACGGGTTCTCCGAGGAGTTCGTCGAGCCCGGGCGAGAGCTCTGGGGGGCCGAGGAGCCGGTCTGGGGCATCTGGGGCGTCCCCGAGTCCGAGGTCGGCATGCTCGGAGACGTCGAGGGCCTGGACGCGGTGGAGCTCGGCTGCGGCACGGCCTACGTCTCCGCCTGGGTCGCCCGCCGCGGGGCGAGGCCCGTGGGCCTGGACAACTCCCCGAAGCAGCTCGAGACGGCCCGGCGTTTCCAGGAGGAGTTCGGCCTCTCATTCCCGCTCGTCCAGGGCGACGCCGAGCGGACCCCGTTCCCGGACGCCAGCTTCGACCTCGCCGTCTCGGAGTACGGCGCCGCGATCTGGTGCGACCCGTACGCCTGGATCCCCGAGGCGGCCCGCATCCTTCGGCCTGGCGGGCGCCTGCTGTTCCTCGGCCACTCGCCGCTCGCGATGCTCTGCTCCCCCGAGGGCGACGAGGTCGTCCCGATCGGGGACCGGCTCATCCGGGACCAGTTCGGCAAGCACCGCTCGAGTGGTCGGAGGAGACCGAATTCCAGATCCCGCACGGCGAGATGGTCCGGTTGCTCCGCCGGTCTGGGTTCGAGGTCGAGGACCTCCTCGAGCTCCAGGCTCCCGAGGGCGCAACGACGCGCTACGAGTGGGTCACGCTCGAGTGGGCGCGCCGCTGGCCGACCGACGACATCTGGAAGGCCCGCAAGCGCGGCTAGGCTCGTCGTTCCCACGGACGTTGTTGACATAGGCGAGAGCCCCCTCGCATGGTCTGGGACTGCTTGACGGTCTCAACTGGGGAGGGGGCTCGCGTGGCACATGCTAGGGCGCGTTGGACGCCGAAGGGGAGGCGGCTGGTCGTCATCGACTGAACCGGGAACGGCCGGGCGAGTGGGTGCACATGGACACCAAGAAGCTAGCCCGGATCCCGCGAGCCGCGATGAGTCCCGCGGCGTCCGGCGGTCGTACTGTCGAACCCGTTGCCGAGGAGGACTTCTGATGCGCAGCGTGACCTATTCGATGAGCGTCTCACTTGACGGATACATCGTCGGGCCGGACGGCGACTTCGACTGGACGGTGCCCGAC
>DASUTW010000313.1:0-3588 GCA_036374395.1 Actinomycetota bacterium | reverse complement strand
GGCCGGCGCGGCCGGAGGCATGGGAGGCGGGCTGATCGCGTTCCTGGGCGCCCGCCTCCGGCCCGGCTTCGAGCTGGTGGCGGAGGCCCTGGACCTGCCGCGACACGTGGCCGGATCGGACCTCGTCATCACGGGGGAGGGACGATTCGACCGGCAGTCGCTCTCCGGGAAGGCGCCGGCCGGCGTGCTCAGGCTGGCCCGGGAGGCCGGGACCCGGGCCTTCGTGGTGGCGGGTCAGGTGGAGGAGGGTGTGGAGATCCCGGCGGAGCGGGTCGTGGACCTGTCGGCCCGCGCCGGGCTCGAGGGGGCGATGGATCGGCCGAGGACGGCGCTGGCGGACGCCGCTGCCGATCTTGCAGAGGAGGTTGCGTGAGCGACCGCAAGGTGTCGGCGGTGGACCGGTTCCGCGAGGAGGCCGCGGCGAGGGGACTGGGCCAGCTCGACGTCAGGGAGTTCCCCGAGGGGACGAGGACGGCGGCCGACGCGGCGCGGGCGATCGGCTGCGAGATCGGCCAGATCGTGAAGAGCGTGGTGCTCATGGGGGACGGCGTGCCGGTGGTCGCCCTCACCTCCGGCGCCAACCGGGCCGACACGGCGAAGATCGCGGCGATCGTCGGCGCCGCCCGGGTGCGGAAGGCCGACGCCGTGGAGGCCCGAGAGGCGACCGGGTTCGCCATCGGTGGGACGCCTCCGTTCAGCCACCCCAGGACGCTCAGGGTGCTGATGGACCGAGACCTGCTCGGCTACGACGAGGTCTGGGCGGCGGCCGGGACGCCGGCCTCGGTCTTCCCGATCTCGCCCGGGGACCTCGTGCGGGCCGCCGGCGCGGAGGTTGTGGACCTGAAGGAGTGAGTCGGCCGCATCCCCCGGCCGCCCGACGATGGTGGGGCGGAATCACGACTCCCCGCGAGCCGATCCTCCCTCTACCATCACCGGTATGCACCATCTGGACCGAATCGTCGGGTCCGCCCTGCGGCGGGCTCGAGAGGAGATCGGCCTCTCCCTGAAGGACGTGGAGCGCCTGACGAGCGGCCGCTTCAAGCCCTCCACGGTGGCCGGGTACGAGCGAGGGGAGCGCTCGATCACGGTGTCGAGGTTCGTGGCCCTGGCCCGCGTCTACGGAGCCCGTCCTTCCGGACTGCTGTCAGACGCAACGCACGCCCAGGAGGGACGCGAGGACCTGGTCGTCGTCGTCCCGGAGGACGCCGCCGAGGTCAGGGACCTGGCCTTCGCGCAGGGCGTTTCGAGTGAGGGCTAGGTCTCCGAGCCGCGGGGGGTCCGCGAGCCCTGGATCACCACCTGGGCTGAGCCGACCTTGAGGCTTCGGCGGCCGGCTCCGCCTCTGGCGTCGTTGGGGTGCTGAGGACCGACCGGACCCATCTCGTCGCCTCCAGCTCCGCGCGGGCGATCCAGCGATCTACGAAGGGCTTCGGGGCCACCGGCACGCCGCCGGGCTGGACCTCGAGGTGCACGTGCGGCGACGTGCCCCTGGCGTTCCCGGTCGTTCCCACGAACCCCACGACGTCGCCCCTCGAGACGCGCTGCCCGAGCGCCAGGTCCGGGGCGAACCGACTGAGGTGCGCGTAGAAATACTGGATGCCCCTGTGGCCCGTGATCTCGACGTGCAGGCCGCTCACTGCTCCGATGCCCTTCTGCGTCACGATGCCATTTCTTGTCGCCACGAGCGGGGTGCCGGCGGGAGCGAAGATGTCTATCCCCTTGTGGAGGTGCGGGTCGGGGTTGCAGCGCGCCGCGTGCCAGTCGTTCGACCAGGTGGCCTCCCCCGCCACGGGGAAGGGGCCCACGACGCGGCGAAACGCCTGTAAGAGGGAGATGCCCCGGCCCTGGAGCGGCGCCACGATCCTGGCGAGACGATCCGTGCTGCCCGGCGGGCCGAGATCGGGTCGCTGGGCTTCGAGGGCCAGCGCACCGTCACATCCCGTGGGCCCGCCCTTACGGGCATTCCCGCGGGCATTCCCGGCCGCAGTCGTTGTGGCTGCCGGCGCCTTTCCGGCGTCGCCCTTGGAGTCGCCCTGCTCGGGCTCCGGCTGGGGCGACGGCTGCGGCTGAGGCGACGGGGAGGGCTCCGGCTGGGGCGACGGCTCAGGCTCGGGCGCGGGTGGCGGGGGCTCCTCGGGCGCGGGCCGGTTCGACTGGCCCGGCGGCGATTCCGGCGGCCCTTTTCCGGGCTCCGCGGGCCAGGCCGGAGCCCAGGCCTGCCACAGAAGCCCCCCTACCACCATGAGAAGGAGGAATGCTCGAGTCCCCCGCGCGTGGAGCGAATCGGGGAAGCGAGATCCGCGCATGCCCGGCAGTCTAGGAATCGATGCCCCCGAGGAGACCACGCATCTGCGGCGAAAAATCTACGCAGATCTCCGCAGGCGGTTGGAAGGAGCTGTCGGGCGTGCCTCGTCCGTACGCTCGTTCCCGGCTGGCTGCGTAGAGAAGTTACGGCGGGACGGCGTGGTCACGCCCCTCGGATGCCATGAGGATGTGTCACTACCGTTGGCTCACAGGGACCCAGAGTCGGCTCGATTCGATCGCCTGGCTGGGGCGGCCCTCAGGAGGGCTCGCCAGGCGGTGGGGCTTACGCTGCACGAGGTCAGCGAGCGATCGGGGGGCCGGTTCAAGCCTTCGACGGTCGCGGGATACGAGCGAGGGGAGCGATCGATCTCCCTCGGCCGATTCGCGCAGCTGGCGACGGTTTACGACCGGCCACCGGATCAGCTCCTCGGCGAGGTCCTGGAGGGCATCTACCCGTCGCTCCGGGGCGGCGTCGCGATCGACGAGTCCAGGCTGGCTTTCGTGGAGGAGCCCGCTCGCGAGGCCATGAGGTGGCTGCTTCGGCGGGTGCGGGAGAGCCGGTTTTCCGCGGAGAGCCCCGTGCTCACGATCCGGGCGGGCGACCTTCGGGTAGCGATCCTCCGTTCCGGAGAGGAGCCGGGGACGGTCCTGCGAAAGCTGCGCCCCGCGATGGTGGAATCGGGCGGCCGGCAGTAGGGCTCAGGGGGCGAGCCGTGAGTCCTTCAGGACGCCGGTGCGCCGGACCATGGCCACCGCCTCGAGCCGCGAGTGGACGTTCAGCTTCTGGAGCACGTTGTGCACGTGGGTGCGGGCCGTCTGGGGGCTGATCACCAGCTCCTGGGCGATCACGTCGTTGTTCGCGCCGTCGGCGAGGAGGGCCAGGACCTCACGCTCCCGCAGCGTTAGCCGGGAGACGAGCCCGAGCGCCTCGTCCTGGTCGTCCCTCCGTTTGAGGAGCCGCCAGATCAGGGAGCCCACCATGCTCCGAGGGATCGCGGTCTCACCCCGGTCGACTGCCCGCACGCTCTTCGCGAGGTGGTCAAGTGGGGCCATCTTCGTGAGGTACCCGCTCGCGCCGGCCTCCATAGCGGCCACCAGCGTGGCCGGGTCCTCGTCCTCGGTCAGGAGGATCACCCGACAGTCTGGGACCCGCTCGCGGATCAGCGCCGTCGCCCGGATCCCATCGCAGTTGATCAGGCTGGCGTCGATCAGCGCGACGTCCGGGACGGCCCGCTCCGCCTTGGCCACCGCGTCGAGGCCGTCGTGCGCCTCCTCGACGATCTC
>DASUTW010000312.1:0-9083 GCA_036374395.1 Actinomycetota bacterium | reverse complement strand
CCGATCTCCCTCGTGATCGCCGCGCTCCTGTGGGGAGGTGTCGGGGCCACCGCCCTCTCGATCTTCGGCAACACGGGATGGGCCCTGGTCGTCGCGGACTGGTTCGGCCCCGAGGTCGCGCGCAGCTGGACGGCCGCGCTTACCGCGCCGTGGGTGGAGGAGATCTTCAAGGCGCTGGGGATCGTGCTGATCTACCTGATCGCGCGCCGGGAGATCGACGACGTCATGGACGGGTTCGTCTACGGCGCGATGGTGGGGCTGGGCTTCACGCTGGTCGAGGACGTCTTCTACTTCCTGGGGGCGTTCGGCGGCGAGGTGGAGGGCGTGCTGACGGGTTTCTACCTCCGCGTGATCGCCAGCGGCTTCTACGGGCACGTGCTGTACTCGGCGCTGGCCGGGATGGGGATCGCCTACTTCGTCACGCGAAAGGGGGTCGTGTCGGAGGCCAGGCGGTGGGCCGTCCCGACCGGACTCTTCCTGATCGCCGTGCTGGCCCACTTCCTGTGGAACTCGCCGCTCCTCGACCTCTTCCCCGAGGAGCCGTGGGAGGGCACGGACTGGCTCGTGATCCTCCTCGCCACCGCCGTGAAGGGGCTGCCGCTCCTGGTCTTCGTGGTGCTGATGGTGCGCCTCGCCCAGCGGCGGGAGCATCGCTGGCTCCGGGCCGCGCTGGAGACCGAGGTGGGGAGGCCGGGGCTGACCCGGGAGGAGCTCGAGGCGCTCGACCACCCCGTCGATCGGCGGCGGGCGCGCCGCGAGGCCGCCGCTCGCGGGGGCCCGCGCGCGGCGAAGGCCATGAAGAAGCTCCAGCGGGAGCAGGTCAACCTGGCGATGGTCGCGACGCGCACCCACGACCCCGACCATCCCGACGTCTTGCGTCAGCACGTCTACTGCGCGGAGCTCCGGGCGTGGGTTCGTCGTCTGATGGCGAGCTCCGAAGGCGAGGGGGCGCGTCCTTCCGGAGGGCCGCCTCCCGGCGAGGCGCCGCCTCCCCCGCCGCCCGGCGCGACGCCGCCGGGCTCGCCCCCGCCTCCGTCCACCTGACGGCCTCAGGTCTGGAGCTCGACGGGTCGGACCGAGACCTCGACGACGTCCCCGTCGCGGAACACGCGCACCCGGACATCGGCGTCGATCAGCTCGGCCACCATGAGGCGCTGGAGGTCGCCGACGTCGGTCACGGACTCGCCCCCCACGTCGAGGATGAGGTCCTCGGGGCGGAGCCCCGCTCTATCCGCCGGGCTGCCCGGCACGACCTCCACGACCTCCACGCCGGCATGGCGCCCCAGCCGCTCGGCCACGCGGGGCGGAAGCGGCCTCCACCCGCCGGTGATCCCGAGGTAGGAGCGACGGAACCGGCCCTCGCGGAGCAGAGCGCCGATGATCCCGCGGGTCGTGTCGTTGATGGGCACGGCCAGCCCCAGCCCCACCCCGGCCACAGCGGTGTTGATGCCCACGACGTGGGACTCGCCGTCTGAGAGCGCGCCCCCCGAGTTCCCGGGATTGAGGGCGGCGTCGGTCTGGATCACGTTCTCGACCAGCCGACCGGCCGCGGCCGTCCTCGTGGGGAGGGACCGCCCCAGCGCGCTGACGACACCGGCCGTGACGCTGCCCGCGAAGCCCATCGGGTTCCCCACGGCGACCACGAGCTGGCCCACCCGGAGGTCGTCGGCGTCCCCGAGGGTCGCGGCCGGGAGGTCGTCGGCGGCCACGCGGATTACGGCCAGGTCGGAGAGGGGATCGGTGCCCACGACCTCGAGGTCGAGGGACCGCCCGTCCACGAAGACGGCGGTGCCCCCGTCCGCGGCGGCCACGACGTGGGCCGAGGTCAGGAGGTAGCCGTCGGGGGCCATCACGACGGCCGAGCCGGCGCCCTCGGCGCGCCTCCCGCCGCGGACGCGGCGCTTCATCCGGAGGCTGGCCACCGACGGGGTGAGGGTCTCGGCCACCGAGGTCACGACGCGGGAGTACGCGTCGAGCGCGGCGGCCTCGCGGATCTCGAGCGTGTCGCTCACAGCGAGGGTCCCTCCGCGCGGACCCGCTCGACCTCGCTGAAGGCCGATCGGAGCTCCTCGAGCCACTCGCCCTGGTGCCGGGCCACCAGCCGCACGCACCAGGCCAGGGCGTGGCTCCGGCTCCGGGCCACCCCGGCGTCCACCAGCGTGTCGAGCACGGCCCGCTCGGGCATCCGCAGCCGGGTCATGACCGGCACGCTGAGGGTGGTGAAGAGGCGTTTCGTGTCTCCGCACTCGGCGCCCCAGGAGACCTTCGTCCGGAAGCGGCGCTCGGCCCCCAGCGCGACGCCGATCCGCTTGTCCCGGGTCTCCTCGCGGAACCGGGCGATGCGCCCCAGCTCCGCCTCTCGCCTCGCCTCCTCTGAGGCGCCCTTCTCGATCTCGGGCGGCTCGATGCGCCCAACCACGAGGATCTCGTCTCGATCGACGTTGATCTCCGGGTCTTCGGTGAACCACCCGTCGGGGATCCGCCCCGCGAACCAGGCCCGGATCTCCTCCTGAGTCTCCTTGATGTCGGTCATGGTGATTACAGGATTACATCGTCATCCGGCAAACGTCAACGCGGGCGGGGAGGAGGGCGCGTCGCGTCGGGGGCGTGCCGTACAATCGCCCCCATGAGCCGTGAGCCGGAGGGCTTCGGGACGGTCGACTACACGCTGGCCAAGCGGCTCCTCCTGCGGGACTTCGGCCGCGGGCTGCTCTCCCGGCTCGACATCTGCGACGCCCACCCCGAGCTGATGCGGGCCGCCAGGAACGTGGGGGAGGACATGGGCCGGCCGTGCCCCGTGTGCGACGAGGCCAACCTGGTGCGGCTCGCGTACGTGTTCTCCGACGAGCTGAAGGCCGACAACGGCCGCGTCTGGCCCTTCCGCGAGGCCCTGCGCGTCGCGGCCCGCTACCTCGACGGCGCCTGTTACGTCGTCGAGGTCTGCACCGAGTGCTCCTGGAACCACCTCTCGGAGGCCTTCGTCGCGCGCAGCGCCGGGTAGCGCCGGGGGCCTGATGGCGGCCCTCGGGATCCCCCTCGCCCTCCTGCTCGGCGCGGCCGCCGACCTCGTGGCCTCCTTCGTCCGGTCCGAGGCCCGCCTCCGTCCGGTCCTGGCCTTCCGGGCCGAGCTCCGCCGCGCCCTGACGAGGCGGGAGCCGACGAGCCTGCTCGCGGGCCTGGGCGCCGGGGCCGCCCTGCTGGGCGCGGGGCTCATCACCGCCGCCGCGATCGGGGCCTCCCCGGGCGATCCCGGCCTCCTGATGCTGGCCCTGGCCCTGGCGGTGGTCGGGTCGCACCTGGCGGCGAGCGAGCGGGTGACGAGGCCCGCGGCCGCCCGCGCCCGGGCCCGGGCGCTGGAGAGCGCGCTCGTCTACGCGGGGGCGGCCGCGGGCCTCGGGGCGCTCTTCCTCAGGTGGCGGGCCGACGACCTGACGGCGGTCTGGGGCGCGGGCGAGATCCTGGGCTTCCCGCTGGCGGTGGGCCCTGCCGCGGCGGCGATCGGGCAGGCGCTGGCCCTGCTGGCGGTGGCGGCCGCGGCGGGGCTCCTGACCCCCCTGGAGACCGAGCCCCCGCGGGGACGGCACCGCCGCCCCGCCGCGGCCGCCCTCCTCCTCCGGATGGGGCGGTGGGGGCTGGCCGGCGCCCTCGCGGCCCTCGTCCCGGCCTTCGCCGTGGGGTTCGACCTCGTCGAGGGTGGCGACGCGCCGGCGTTCGCGCGCTGGGCCGGGGTGGCGCTGGTGGCGTCCGCCGTCGTGGGCGCGATCTGGGGGGCGCTGGATCGTCTGGGTCCCCGCCTGCGGCTGCGCGCGTCGGTCCCGGCGCTGCTGGCTGCGTCCGCCGCCGCCGTCGTGCTCGTCTCGGTGGGGCGATGACGCAGGCCCTGGTCCCCGCGGCGATCCTGGGTCCCGCGGCCGCTGCCCTCGTCTGGCTGGCGCTGGTCAGGTGGGTCTGGCCCCGTCGGCTCGTGGCCGGCGCAGTCTGGATCGGGTCGCAGGCCGCGGCGTGGGCGGTGTTCTGGGAGGTGTTCGGAGGAGAGCAGCCCGCGTGGATGGGCCTGGGGCCGGACCTCCTCCGGGCGACCCTGGCGGCGGCCGCCGGGGCCGCGGTGACGCTCGTGCTTCCCCGGATCGAGCTCCTGGCGCCGCGGGCCTCGTCCGCTGGGATGGCCGCGGCCGGCGTGGGACTGGCGGCGGTGGTCGCGGCCGCCTACTCCTCGAGCCTGGTGGCGCTGGCCGTCATCGCGCTGCTGCCGACGATCGCGGTGGGCCTGGCCGGCGCGGTGGGGGATCGGCCCCGGGGGGCGCCGGGGCTCCTTGGTTTCGCCGCGGCGGACGCGGCCGTCGTGGGCGGGCTGCTGATCGTGCTCGAGCGGTCCGGCACGACCGGGCTGGAGCCGGTGGGCTCCCTGGACCTCGGGGTCGCGCTCGTGCTCCTGGGGGCGGCCGTCAAGCTGGGGGCGGTGCCCCACGTCGGAACGTGGAGGGCGTCGGCCGGCGAAGGGATCGTGTCGCCCCTGGCGGTGGTCCTGCGCGGCCAGGGCGCGGTGCTCGCGGCCGTCGCCGCCTTCACGCTCGCGCGGGTCTCGCCGTCGGCGCCGCTGGCCGCCGTCTCGGCCGGGCTGGCCGTGCTCGCGGGACTGGCCGGGCTCGCCGCCCGGTCCCCGGGAGGCTCGCTGGCGGCGGTGGGCGGCGCGGGCGCCGCCGCGGCGCTCGTGGCCCTCGGCCTGGGCGGGGGCGTCGGCGCCCGCGCCGCCCTCGTCCTGCTCCCGGTCTTCGTGCTCGCCTCGGGCGTCGTCGCGGCCTCCGGGTGGCCGGGCGTGGGCGACCCCCGAGACCCCCGCGATCCCCGCGAGCGGCGGCGCGCTTGGCGATGGGTGGCGGCGCTGGCCCTCGCGATCGGGGCCGCCTCGCTGGTGGGCCTGCCCCCCGCCGGCGGCTTCCCCGGGACGTGGCTCGCGCTCTCGCTGGCCTCGGCCCGGGCGGTCTCGGAGCCCTGGCACCTCGCGCTGGTGGTGGGGCTGGCGTCGGGGCTGGCCCTCGCGGGCATCGGAGCGATCGCGGCGCTCCGATCGGCGGGCACACGTCCTCTGCCGGCCGCGCTCTCCCTCCTGGGAGGGCTGGCCCTCCTCTACGCGGGGGCCCAGCCGATGCGGCTCGGGCTCGGCTGGCTCATCCGCGTGGAGCGCGAGCTGGGGATCGGGGAGGTGCTGCCCTCGGCCGGGGCCCCGGCGCTGCCGGCGATCGGCGGGGTGGACCTGGCCTGGGCCGTGGCCCCGGCCCTCCTGATCGTGGGCGCGGGGCTCGTGCTCCCCTCCCCGGCCCCTCCCCGGTTCGCCCGCCGGGCCGCCGGGCTGGCCCGCCGGCTGCGCCTGGGCCGGGCGCTCGCCGCGCTCCTGGAGGGCGCGGCGGCCGCCGGGGCGGCCTGGATCGTGCTCCGCGGCGTCGACCTGGGGTTCCTCTGACGATCCGGGGTCGAAACCGGAGCATGGTGGGTAGACTCGACTCCGATGGCCATCCGGACGATCCCGAGGAAGCCTTCGAGGAAGCACGCCCCGCGGAAGGGGACGTCCACTCGATCGCTGAAGCGTGGGTCCAGGCGCCAGCGGCAGCGCCGGCGGGGCCCCGTGCGCCGCTGGATCCGCAAGTGGTGGTGGCTCTGGGCGCCGCCGCTCCTGCTCGGCCTGGTCGGCGTCGGGGCGCTCGTCTACCTCTACGTCACGATCCCCCTGCCGCCCGAGCGCGTGCTGGCCCAGACCACCTTCCTGTTCGACCGCGACGGGAACCGGCTCACCACCCTGGACGGACCGGAGGACCGCTCGATCGTCGAGCTGGACCGCGTGCCCCAGCACGTGCGGCAGGCCGTGCTGGCCGCGGAGGACTCCCGCTTCTACGACCATCCCGGGATCTCGGTGGTGGACATCATCCGCGCGGGATGGGTGGACCTCACCGGGGGGAGGACCACGGGGGCTTCCACGGTCACGCAGCAGCTCGTCCGCAACGTCTTCCCCGAGGTGGGGACGGAGCGGACGATCACCCGGAAGGTGAAGGAGGCGATCCTCGCCCTCAAGCTCGAGCGGGAGCTCGCGAAGAACGAGATCCTCGAGCGCTACCTCAACACGATCTACCTGGGTGACGGCACCTACGGGTTCCAGGCGGCGTCGCGCCACTACTTCGGGAAGCCGGTGGCGGGCATCAACGTGCTGCAGGCGGCGACGCTGGCCGGCATGATCGCCCGCCCCGAGGGCTTCAACCCCAGGGTCAACCCCGGCAACGCGATGGTCCGGAGGAACTTCGTCCTGGACCGGATGGCGGAGCTGGGCTACATCCCCCGGGCCCGCGCCGAGAAGCTGAAGCAGCGGCCGGTCAAGACCAGGAAGCTCGAGGAGGGGTTCGCCGACAGCCCCGCCGCTTGGTTCATCGACTACACGCGGCAGTGGCTCACGAACAAGAGGCTCTCCCCGCTGGAGAACCCGAGGGAGCAGACCTACCAGGGCGGGCTGCGGATCAGGTCCACGCTCGACATGCGGTGGCAGCAGGCGGCGATCAACGCGATCAGGAACCGCTACTCGTACGACGGCGCCCCCGACGTCGCGCTGGTGGCGATCGATCCCCAGACCGGCGAGATCCGAGCCGTGGCCTCGAGTGACGCCTACTCGGCCGACCCCGAGGAGCGTGTGTTCCACCCTGCGACGTTCGGCTGCAGCGTCTCCCGCGGCTGCGGCTGGAAGGTGGATACGAACGGGGACGGCCAGAAGGAGCGGCAGTCGGCCACCGGCCGTCAGACGGGGTCCGCGTTCAAGATGTTCACGGTCGGGACGGCGGTGGAGCAGGGCGTGAGCCTCCGCACGACGTTCTCTGGCGCGAGCCCGGTCCGGCTGGACGAGCCGCCGTGCGGCTCGGAGGCCGACCCGTGGGAGCCGGAGAACTTCGGCGGCTCGAGCTACGGGTCGATGGACCTCTACGGCGCCACGGCGTCCTCGGTGAACACGATCTTCGCCCAGCTGATCTCCCACGTGGGCCCGAACAACGTGGTGGAGTTCGCTCACCGTATGGGGATCAACAGCAAGGTCCCCGAGTTCTGCTCCATCACCCTCGGTGCCGTCGAGGTCAACGTCCTGGAGATGACCTCCGCCTTCGCCACGCTTGCGGGCGGCGGCGTTCGCCACGAGCCCACGCCCGTCCAGGCGATCCGCTCCCCGGAGGGCGAGGTCCTCTGGAGGAACCGCGGCAAGGGCGAGCAGGTGATGGACGAGAACGACGCCTGGCAGACGGTGGACGCCCTCGAGCGCGTGATGTACGGAACGGCGGCGGGCGCCAACTTCGGCGTCCCGGCGTTCGGGAAGACGGGATCCGAGGACGACTCGACCGACGGCTGGTTCTGCGGCTCGACGAGCGAGCTGACCGCGTGCGTCTGGGTCGGCCACCACGAGGGCCAGATCCCCATCCCCGGCCTGACGGGCGGTGGCTGGGCCGCGCCGGTCTGGCGCGACTTCATGGTCGCCGCGCACGAGGACCTCGAGCCGAAGCCGTTCCCCACCCCGGAGCTCACGGGCGAGATCGTTCAGCCGGAGGTCCCCCTCCCCGCCGCGACCACCTCGCCATCGCCCGAGCCGGAGGAGGAGGAGAGGAAGCCGAAGCCGAAGCCGACGCAGCCGCCGGAGCCTCCGCCCTCCCCGGAGCCCGAACCGACCGAGCCTCCCTCGCCGTCGCCCTCTCCCACCCAGGCGACGAACCCCGGGAGCGGAGGCCGATCGAGTGATCCTCCGGATCCCTAGTCGATGAGCTGGCGACGCAGCGCCTCGGCCACCGCCGCCGTCCTGTCCGGAGCCCCGAGCTTCTGGTAGATGTGCTCGAGGTGGGTCTTCACCGTGTCGGGTGAGATGAAGAGCTGCTCCGCGATCTTGCGGTTGGTGTGACCCATCGCCAGGAGACGGAGGACCTCGAGCTCCCGCTTCGTCAGGTCGCCCAGGCCGCCGACGCGTCCGGTCTCCCCGTCGAGCCGCTCGGCCACCGCCCCCACCGCGTCGGGGTCGATGACCATGTTGCCGTCGGCCACGAGGCGCACCGTGTTGACGAGGTGCTCCGCGTCGCGAGCTTTCAGGACGTAGCCTCGGGCGCCGGCCTTGACCGCCTCGAGGACGACCCGCTCCTCCTCGTGTCCCGTGAGGATCACCACGCCGGTGTCGGGGCTCGATTCTCGGATCCGCTTCGTGGCCTCGATGCCGTCGAGGTCGTCCATGCGCACGTCGAGCACGACCACGTCCGGCTGCAGCTTTCCCACGACCTCGACCGCCTCGACGCCGCCCGAGGCCTCGCCCACGACGCTGATGTCCTCCGCGGTCTCGAGGTAGCGGCGCAGGCCCTGCCTGACGAGCTGATGATCGTCGGCGATCACGACGGTGACGGGCACGCGGCCTTCCCCCCGACTGTTCGGCTGCGCGTATCGTAGCGACCTCCCGGGCCGCGGGGAAATCAGAAGACGAAGTACCAGGTGACGAAGAGGACGGTCATCAGCCCCAGCCCGAGCGAGAACGCCACGAGCACCACCTCGTGCACCCCTCGGCGGCGCTCGGCCCAGACCGCCGGTGCCCACACCAGGGGGAAGATCACGAGCAGGAACCGCGGCATCGAGAGGAACGGGCGAGGCAGGAAGGTGAACGAGAGCGGCACGAGGAGGCTGCTCCAGGCGTAGACGGCGTAGGAGGGGCGGGCTCGGAGCGCCACCCAGCCCGCGGCGGCCAGGGCGGGGATCACCAGGAGCCAGTCCAGGAGGTGGTACCCGCCCGGGTAGACACCGATCCACCGAAGCGCTTCCCGGGTCCCTAGCCACAGCGACTCGAGCGGGAAGACGCGCTGGCGCTCCCAGTTCACCTGCTGGGTGAGCGGCGCCCACCAGTCGCCCACCTTCAGCTTCCAGAAGAGGAGGTAGGCCCCGACCGCGAGCCCGATCGCGGCGGCCGCCGCGATCCCCCCGAGGAGCGGCGCCCTCGACCGATCCGCCCGCCACTGCTGGTAGCCCTCGATGACGAGGGGGAGCGCCAGCAGGACGCCGACGTTGCGCGTCGCGGCCGCGGCGGGGCCAGC
>DASUTW010000311.1:0-3426 GCA_036374395.1 Actinomycetota bacterium | reverse complement strand
GGTACCGGATGGGCCTGCCCTTGGCGACGCGCTCCCGGATGTCCGTGGAGGAGATCGCCAGGGCCGGGATGTCCATCACAGTGATCTTCGGATGCTCGGCGGCCCTTTCTTGATCGAATCGCGAGAGGTCGTAGCCGGGCCGCGTCGCCGCGATGAAGTGGGCCAGCTCGAACGCCTGGTCGGCGTCCTTCCACTGGAAGATCTGGAGGATGGCGTCGGCCCCCGTGATGAAGAAGAGCTCGGTCCCCTCCCCGTACTCGTCCCGAAGCGAGCGGAGGGTGTCCACGGAGTAGGTGGGGCCGTCGCGGTCGATCTCGAGGCGCGAGACCCGGAACCTCGGGTTGCTGGAGGTCGCGATCACGGTCATCAGGTAGCGGTCCTCGGCGGGCGAGACCCCTCGCTCGTGCTTCATCCACGGCTGGCCGGTCGGCACGAAGAGGACCTGATCCAGCTCGAACTGCCAGAGCGCCTCCTCGGCGGTGACGAGGTGGCCCTGGTGGATCGGGTCGAAGGTGCCGCCCATGACGCCGAGCCGGTTGGGGGCGTCCACGCGGCGATTGTATGACCGGACCTGCGGTTTCCCGTGGATTTCGCCGGCTATCCGAGGGCGGCCCTGAGCCCAGCGAGGTGCTCCTCGTAGTGCTCGTGGCCGCTCTCCACGAACCAGGAGCGGGCCTCGTCGTCGAGCAGGTCGTCGGGCAAGCGGTCGAGCTCCTCGAGCATCCGGGAGCGGGACGCGTGGAGGCTCGCCATCACCTCGTCGAGCGGGAGATCCTTCGTCGCCTCGTGGAACCGCGCGTTGACCTCGTCCTCGTCTCCATCCCACCCCTCGTAGGTGCCCTCTCGGATCTGGAGCAGCATCTGCGCGGCCTCGGCCTGCCAGCAGGCGATGTGGGCCAGGCCGTCCCTGACGGTCCAGAGGTCCGTCAAGGGACGCTCCGCGGACTCCGGGTCGAGGCCGTGCACGAGGTCGTGGAGGGGAACCCAGGCGTCCTGCTCCAGGCGGAAGAGCTCGTCCTTGGTCATGACCGGATGCTACCCGGGGTGGTACTCGAAGGCCTGGTCCCCGATCCGGACCTCGTCCCCGCGACGGGCACCCAGCTCCTCGAGCTTCCGCTCCACGCCTTCTCGGCGGAGGCGGTCCTGGAGCGCGACGACCTGGGCCGGGTCATCGAGGTTGGCCTCCTCGACCCAGCGCTCGACGATGCGCCCCTCGACCCGGAAGCCGTCACCCTCGCGGCGGACGGTGAAGGGCTCCCGGCCGGGTCGGAGAACGACGAAGGGCTTGCGCTCGACCGTGCTCTCGTCTGCCAGGCGGCCGAGGCGCTCCGCGAGGCGGTCGAGGCCCTCCCCCGTCGCCCCCGACACGAGGTGCGTCTCGCCCTCCTCGCGGAGCGCCTCGGCCCGGCGCTCGGCCTCCTCCGCCTCCAGCAGGTCCGCCTTCGTCGCAGCGACGAGCCAGGGCCGCTCGGGGAGCTCGGGATCGTAGGCCGCCACCTCGGCCCGCACCAGCCGGAGGTCGGCCGCGGGATCCTCGCCCGCGACGTCCACGACGAAGACCAGCGCTCGAGACCGGGAGACGTGGCGCAGGAACCGGTGGCCGAGGCCCCGGCCCTCGTGCGCCCCCTCGATCAATCCCGGGACGTCCGCCAGCACGACGCGCCGCTCCCCCTCGGCCACGCCGAGGTTGGGGGTGAGCGTCGTGAACGGGTAGTCGGCCACCTTGGGCCTCGCTGCGGTCAAGGCGCTCAACAGCGTGGACTTGCCCGCATTGGGAAGCCCGACCAGGCCCACGTCGGCCACGAGCCGGAGCTCCAGGCGGAGCCGGCGCTCCTCCCCCGGCTCGCCCCGCTCCGCCGTCTGGGGCGCGCGGTTGCGCCCCGAGGCCAGCGAGGCGTTCCCTCGCCCGCCGCGACCGCCGCGGGCCACCACCACGCGAGCCCCGGGCCCCACCAGATCCGCCACCGGGCCGCGCTCCTCCTCGACGAAGACGCCGTCGGGGACCGGGATCACGAGGTCGTCGCCATCGGCGCCTTGCCGATTGTCGCCGCGCCCGTGGCCGCCGTCCTCGGCCCGCTGATGCGGGTGGCGGGCGACCGAGGCCAGGTCGAACACGTCGGGAGAGGCCTCCAGGATCACGTCGCCTCCCCGGCCGCCGTCGCCCCCGTCGGGGCCGCCCTTGGGCCGGTACTTCTCGCGGTGGAACGACGCGGCGCCGTCGCCCCCGCGGCCGCCGCGCGCGTAGACCACGGCCTCGTCCACGAACTCGGACATGCGGTGCGAGTATAGGTGCCGTGCCCAAGCGGACGATCGCCTGGCTGTGGCGCCCCGGGGAGTCGAAGGAGCGCCGGGGCACACTCTCGCTCGAGGGAGAGACCCCCACCTTCCGGTCGGACGACGGCGAGGAGGTCCGCTTCGGGGAGGTGGAGCGAGCCCGGCGACAGCGGGGGACGCCTGTCCTCGAGATCCGCTACCGGCGAGAGGGCGAACGGCGGATGGCGTTCCTGTTCTTCGCCCGTCCGCCCGAGCGTCCCGATCCCGAGCCGGTGCCGAGCCTCTTCGGGATCGTCGGGATCCGAGGGATGCGCCGGGTCGGGGACATGGGGCGGATCAGGGCGGCGAACCGTCGTCTGAAGCCCCTGATCGAGGAGTGGGAGGAGGCTCTCAGGCCTCGATGGTGACGTACTTGCGGCCGTTCGAGGAGTAGAAGCGCACGCTGCCCGGGGCCACCGCGAAGAGCGTGTCGTCGCCGCCCCGGCGCACGTTCAGCCCCGGGTGCACCTTGGTGCCCCGCTGGCGCACGATGATCTCGCCGGCCTTCACGGTCTCTCCGCCGAAGGCCTTCACGCCGAGCCGCTTCGAGGTGCTGTCGCGGCCGTTCCTGGACGCAGCGGCGCCCTTCTTGTGTGCCATGGCCCCAGGATAGCAGAGCCTAGGTGGCCTTCTTCCGGCTCGAGGACTTCTTGGAGGCGCTCTTCTTCGACGACTTCTTGGCCGAGGTCTTCTTGGCGGACGACTTCTTGGCGGCGGCCTTCTTCCTCGTCGACTTCTTGGCGGCGGCCTTCTTGGCCGCTGCCTTCGGCTCCTCCTCGTCCTTCTTCCCGGCGCGGCCGCCGAACTTCACCTCCTGGATCTCCAGGACGGTCATCCGCTGGCGGTGCCCCTGGTTCCGCTTGTAGCCGCTCTTGGCCCGGTACTTCACGACCTTGATCTTGGCGGCCTTCTTGTCGCCGACGAGGGTGGCCACGACCTTCGCGTTCCCCAGCGACTTGCCCACATGGGGCTTGTTCTTGTCGTCCATGACGAGGATCGGCTCGAACTCCACGGCCGAGCCCGGATCCACGTCCATGTACTCGACCTCGATCACGTCCCCGGGGCGGACCTTGTGCTGCTTCCCGCCCGTCTTGATCACCGCGTACATCTGGC
>DASUTW010000310.1:0-6403 GCA_036374395.1 Actinomycetota bacterium | reverse complement strand
CCAGCGCGCGGGCCTCCTCGATCGAGGTGTACGTGCGCTCGTGGGTCATCACCTCGTAGCTGACCCCCCGCTGCTCCAGGTGGTCGGTGACCCTGGACATCCTCCTCACCTCCGTCCCGGCCCGCCCGGGCCGTCTCGTCCCATTCTCCCCCGGATCAGGCAGCGGCCGGGAGCCGGAGGAGCTTCCGCTCGGCCGGCGCGAGGAGATCCACCGGCAGGAGGAGCGGGGCCGCGGAGACGCGGTGGTTCGGGATCACCGTGAGTCGCACGGTGAGCTCCCCGCCGTCGTCGAACGCCATCCAGTGGGCGACGTGGCGCCCCTCGGGGTGCTCGTAGGCGGGCTCGCTCAGGCCGGCCAGCAGCGCCAGGTACCTGCCCGGGTGGCCGGGGGCGGACCAGGGGAGCACGCTGACCGCCACCAGCCAGTCCCGGAAGAGCCGCCGCCGGCTCGCGGGGGCGTGCCTCCCGTGGACCAGCAGGGCCTCCTCGCGGATCGTCGACGCTGCGAACGTGAAGAGATCCCCCGAGAGCAGGGTTCGACAGTGATCGCGCAGCTCGTCCCAGCCGGTGGCCCGCGGCAGCATCGAGGACACGGCGAGCACGTGGTGATGCATGGCCCGGCGGATCTCTCCGAGGCCCGGGGGCGGCGTGACCTGGGGACGGTGGCTAAGCGTCGTGGACATCGGTCCTCCTCCCTCGGGGAGGTCCCCGGCCCCGCCCCGTTCGCTCGTGTCGGCACGCTAGCCGCACGAGCGTCGGAAGGGAGTGGACGGAGGGCCCCCTTCCTAGAGTGAAGGGACAATGGCGGGAAGGCTGATCGTCGTCGGTCGGGGCGCACCCCTTCCGAAGGCGCGCGCCGCGGAGGCCGTGGAGCATCCGGGGAAGCTGCTCCGTCTCGCGACCATGATCCGCAGCGTGCTGGAGGAGATGCGCGGCATCCCGCTGGACGAGGGGAGCAGGTCGCGTCTCCGCGAGGTCTTCGACCACACGGTGGCCCAGCTCGAGGGCCTCGTGTCGAAGGACCTGCGTGAGGAGCTCGAGGCCCTGGCCCCGCCGATCGAGGGGCTCCCGAGCGAGTCCGAGATCCGCGTGGCCCAGGCCCAGCTCATGGGGTGGCTGGAAGGCCTCCTGCACGGCATCGAGGCGGCGGTGTGGGCCCAGTTCGTGGCATCTCAGGCTCAGCTCGAGGAGGTGCGCCGCCGCGCCCTCCAGGCCCGCGAGGAGCAGGAGCAGGAGGCGGACAGGGGACGATACCTGTGACGGGAGCGATCCGAGCGCCCTCCGGGGGCGGGTCCACGACCGAACCCGCCCGCACGGGCCCCATCTTCGATCGGCTGGCCGAGCGGTACGACGCCTGGTACGAGGGGCCCGCGGGGAGCGTGGCCTTCCCACAGGAGGTCGAGTGCCTCGCCCCGCTGCTGTCGGGCGCGCCAGGGCCGCGGCTCGAGATCGGCGTGGGGAGCGGCCGATTCGCTCAGGCCCTCCAGATCGAGCTCGGGCTGGACCCGGCGCGAGCACCCCTTCTCCTGGCCCGAGATCGAGGCGTCCGCGTGGTCCAGGGTGTTGGGGAGCGTCTCCCCTTCCAGGACGGGAGCCTCGGGGGGATCGTGGTCGTGGTCACGCTCTGCTTCGCGGACGATCCGGGGGAACTGCTGGCGGAAGCGCGGCGGGTGCTCCGACCGGGCGGGTCGCTGGTGCTGGGGATGGTCTTCGCCGACTCGCCGTGGGGTGACTGGTACCGGGAGAGGGGCGAGGCCGGCCACACCTTCTACTCGGCCGCCCGGTTCCTGACCAGGAGGGAGGTGCGAGCGATGCTCGAGACGGCGGGGCTCACCGTCGGGGCGGCCCGCTCGACCCTCCTGCAGCCGCCGTCGGACGCCCCTCGGCCCGAGCCGTCGAGGGACGGCGACGACTCCAGGGCCGGGTTCGTGGGCTGGAAGGCGATCCCGCTCGGCTGACGCCCGCTCCCCCGGAGCACGGTCCGGTGGAAGGCCAGGGGCGTCGACACGGGAACGGGAGCGGGTTCCTCGCCTCTCGTCTCCGGTGAGGGCCCCCGACGTGAGCGTGGGACACGCTTGGCCGTCGCGAAGCGTCGAACGGCCGACGAGCTGGATTCGGCACCTCTTCGATCCGAGGCCGCGATGACCTTCCTGGACGGGATCCTGGCCACGGCCACCCTGACCGGACTCGCCCTCAACGCGGTCGCGGGGTGGTGGTGGGCGGACCCGGCGGCGGCGATCCTGGTCGCGGTGGCGGCGCTGAACGAGGCGCGAGAGAACGTGGCCGAGGCCCGGGAGATCGTGGGTGCCGGGGGGCAGAGCCTCCGGGCGCCGAAGCGGTAGCGTGTCCGGAGGAGGAACCTGAGCGTGCGCCTGTCGTTCCAGCAGCTCGCCGATCGAGCCGGGGTGGACGAGGATTTCGTCCGGCGGCTCCACGCGATGGGGGCGCTTCACACATCGCAGGAGCCCTTCGGCGAGCGCGATCTGCACCTCGTGGCCCTCCTGCACCGATGGGAAGAGGCGGGGATCGGTGCGGAGACCGTCCTCAGGGCGACGGAGCAGGGGGACCTCTCGCTATCGTTCCTGGCGACCCCCGGGTTCGAGCTCACGGGGCGCCTGGAGCGGACCTATCGGCAGTACGCCGAGGAGGCCGGGGTCCCCCTCGACCTGATCCTGAGCCTGCACGAGGCGATCGGCTTCGCCCGGCCCGATCCCGACGACCGGATCCGCGAGGACGACCCGATCCTGGTCGAGATGGCCGCGGCCTTCCTCGAGAGCGGGGCGTCGGAGACCGCGGTCCGCCGGATGTTCCGGATCTACGGAGACAACCTCGGGCGGCTGGCCGCGGCGATCGGCGACGTGTATCGGGCCGAGATCGAGCAGCGATTCCGTGAGGGCGGCGCGACCGACACCGACGTCATGGAGCGTGGAGCCAGGCTCGGGCGGCGGGTCGGCGCGCTGATGCACCAAGCCCTGGTGGCGATCTTCGAGCGCCATCACCAGCACGTGTGGACCGGGTACTCGATCGGATGGGCGGAGGCCTCGCTGGAGCGGGTGGGGCTCCGTCAGCGAGTGGAGCGACCGCCGGCGATCTGCTTCGTGGACCTCACCGGCTACACGCGCTTCACCGAGGAGCAGGGGGACGAGGCCGCTGCCCGGCTGGCGGCGAGCCTCGCCGCGCTCGTGGAGGAGATCTCCCTCCGTCGCGGGGGTCGGGCGGTCCGCTGGCTGGGGGATGGCGGGATGTTCCTCTTCGACGATCCGAAGGCTGCGGTCCTCGCGGGCCTGGACATGGCGATGAGGGCCCCCGCCGAGGGCCTCCCCCCGACTCACGTGGGCATCCAGGCGGGGCCCGTGATCTTCCAGGACGGTGACGTCTACGGCCGGACCGTCAACATCGCCTCCCGGATCGCGGCGCGCGCGGGGCCGGGCGAGGTCCTCGTCGGTGCGGAGGTCGCGGAGCTCGCCCACGGCCCGGAGGTGCGGTTCGAGCCGATCGGTCCGGCCGAGCTGAAGGGCCTCGCCGAGCCCGTGACCCTGTATCGAGCCCGGCGGGCTGCCGAGCACGGGGGCGCCCCGACGGGACGTGGTGCGTGAGGATTCAGAAACCCCGACCGATGGGGTCAAACACGAATGCAGACCGCGGCTCGGGCCGCGGGCTGTCCTCACAAGGCGACGCGAGATCGCCCGGAGCCGCTGGAAGTCTTATGCTCGGCTTGATGTCGGCCGTCCGCTGGATCCACGTGGTGAGCGCGATCGTGTGGCCGGCCAGCGCCGCTCTTGGGCTCTGGCGTGCCCGGTCCCTGATCCGGCGCAGGACCCGGGCCCGGGTGTACGCGCTCATGGCGGTGGCCATCGCCGTCGGTGCCGAGAACCTGATCCAAGCGTTATCCCCACACCATCCAGAGGGTCTTGCCCATCTGATCGCCAACATCGTTCTGGCGGCCGCGGGCGTGGTCGCCCTGTTCGTCCTGGCCGCCTACCCGGAGGAGATCGCGCACGAGGAGCGAGTCCTCTATGCGCTCTCCCGCCGCAACTTGGGCGCCGGGGACGGAGACCCTCGCCCAGCCCGACCCCTCTCCCGGCGGGAGCTGGAGGTCCTGGAGTCTCTGTGTGGAGGGCTCTCTACCGACGAGATCGCTGGGCATCTGTCCATCTCCCGCCATACGGTAGCGACCCATGTCCGCAACCTCATGGGGAAGCTGGGGGTGGGGAGCCGCGTGGATGCGGTCAGTTGGGCTATCCGTCAAGGGATCTACGACCCGGCTGAAGGACGGATCACCCCGGAGAGCCAGCCCCTACCACGGACTAGGTAGCCCTCGGGGCGACGCTACCCCCAACCTGGTAGGAAGTTACTCGCGTCATGCGATTGTTCGGGACGCGGTTCATGCCCTTCGGTGACACGCGACCGGCACGCGAAAGGAGGAATCGCGATGACGTTTCCGTTGAAGTGGCCGGCACCGCGCCGGCGGAGTGCCGCGCGGACCGCCGGATTGCTGCTCGCCGTCGGGCTCCTGGTGGCGGCTGGGGTGCCCGCGACGGCGCACCCAGACGAAGGCGCGGTGACCGAAGGCGCGGCGGTCCCCCAGAGCAACGCGGCGCAAGAGGAGATCGACGAGGTCGCCGACCTGCCGCGCATAGGCCATCGGCCGTGCATCCAGGGCCTCGCCGGCCCGTTCCCCTGTCACATGGTCGATCTCATGACCTTCCTGCCCATGGACGACATCGGCGGCGGCCCCGGCAGCATCTACGGCGGCCCAGGCAACGACGTATGGGGCTGGACCGACCCGGAGACTCACGCTGAATGGATCATCGCGGGTAGGTCGAACGGGACCTCGTTCATCGACGCCAGCGACCCGAAGAACCCCGTGTTCGTCGCCGACCTGCCCGCCCATGGGGTGACCGAGCTCCACAGCGACATGAAGGTCTACAGGGGGCACGCGTACATCGTGAAGGACGGCCCTGGCAACGGGATCCAGGTCTTCGACCTCACCCGCCTGCGTGACATCGACTACGGGGACGCTCCGGTCACGGTCGACGCGGACGCCGTCTACGAGGAGATCAGCAACGCGCACGATATCGCGATCAACGAGGACACAGGCTTCGCCTACGCGCTCGGCGCGACCGGGGGCGCGATCGGACAGTTGGCGAACGTCGTCACGATCGACGCGCCATCGTCGGCGGCGGGCACGTACCAGGCCGCTGGGGCGAACTTCGGACCGGCGCCCGACGCAACCGGTGTCTCGGGAGACGTGGTGCTGGTGAGCGACGGCGTGGGGACGACCACGGACGCCTGCCAGCCGCTCGTCGGGTTCCCCGCCGGTTCGATCGCGCTGGTGGACCGCGGCGCGTGCAACTTCACGGTTAAGGCGAACAACGCCCAGGCCGCCGGGGCCGCCGCGATGATCGTGGCCAACAACGTGGGCACGAACCCGTTCACGATGGGGGGTAGCGATCCATCGATCACGATCCCGTCGGTGATGATCTCGCTCGCGGACGGCAACACGATCAAGGCGGGTCTGCCCGCGTCCGGCACGGTCAGCAGCAATCCGGAAGCCAACCCCTGCGATAGGGGAGGGCTCCACATGGTCGACATCCGGGACCCGAAGAACCCGACCTACGCCGGCTGCTTCGACGACGATGGGTACACGCACGACGGGCAGTGCGTCGTCTACCGGGGCCCCGACGAGCGCTACCAGGGGCGTGAGCTCTGCTTCGCGGCCAACCCGAGCTCGCCGGGGGTCGGCGACGCCGTGACGATCGTCGACGTCACCGACAAGTCGAACCCGGTGCTGGTTGGCAAGGTCTTCGAGGGCGAGCCGAACACGTACAGCCACCAAGGGTGGTTGACTCCGGACCACCGGTACTTCCTGCACGACGACGAGAGCGACAACGGCGGCAGCTCGCAGGCGATCCAGGGCCGGACACGGACGAGGGTGTTCGACGTGACCGACCTGGAGAACCCGTTCCTGCAGGCGGTTTACCACCACCCGACGCGCGCCCCCGCGCACAACCTCTACACGCGGGGCCGCTACATGTACAACGCGCACTACATCGACGGGCTGCGGATCGTCGACATCACGAAGATCGACCACCCGGGCGATGAGTTCCTGGCGCAGACGCCGTCCGCGCCCGACCATCAGGGCCTCTACGAGGTCGGGTGCTTCGACACCGACCCCTTCCGCAACGATATGGGCGTGTTCCCGAACGGGAGGACGGCCTGGGGCGGCTCGTGGAGCAATTACCCGTACTTCAAGAGCGGGGTCGTGGTCGTCAGCGGCTTCGACGGGCTGTTCCTCGTCAAGCCGCGACTGGGTGTGCCCGCCGAGTCGCCGCCGGCCCAGGGCAAGAATCCACCCACCGGCAACGCCGGCGGCAACAGCACCAACGTCTGCCTGCCCGAC
>DASUTW010000309.1:0-5307 GCA_036374395.1 Actinomycetota bacterium | reverse complement strand
GCCTCCCCCGTTACATGGTCCCCGCCCGAGTGCAGATCGTCTCGGGACTTCCTCGAATGTCCACCGGCAAGGTCGATCGGACGCGTCTCGAGCAGGAGGCGTCGATCGGCGCGTCCTCCTGAAGCCGGCGATCCCCAGCACGTCCGAAGGAGAGTCCCTGGTTCAGATCCTCCTATCAGCGCCTGTTCGTGGAGACGGGCTGGGAAGTGCAGACCGCGAGTAACGCCCTCTGGCCGGGCGAGGAATCCATGATGGAGGGGGTGGTCATCGCCTCGCCTGCCGCAGCGCCAGGTGGCGTTCCTCGCGGCGGCCCGGATGAGACCCGCCGGCTACTGAACGCTACGTGGGTGCAGAGAGCTGGGTGCGCGGTGCGCTCTCGCGGTGGACCCATCGGGTTCACGCGCCGGGTGGCACGCCGTCTGAGATCTGTTGTCGCGGCTAGTTCCGGAACTGCCTGACCTGGTGAAAGGCGAACTCCTTCCTGATGCGCCTGCCCGATCTGGAGTCTGTCGTCCACGGAGGGCCTGGCCTTCGACTGACCGCGGCGAGGTAGACTCGCCGCCTCGGGGAGAGATGACGATGGCGTTCCGCGGTTGGCCGGTGGAGGCGCTCGAGTTCTACGAGGGCCTGGAGGCCGACAACACGAAGGGGTACTGGCAGGAGCACCGGCACGTCTACGACGGGCTGGTCCGCGCACCGATGGAAGCGCTGCTCGAGGAGCTCTCCCCCGAGTGGGGCGACTGGAAGATCTTCCGCCCCTACCGCGACATCCGCTTCAGCCCCGATAAGTCGCCGTACAAGACCCACATCGGCGCCACGATCGGCTCCGGCTACGTGCAGCTCAGCGCCAACGGCCTCGCCGCGGGGTGCGGCATGTACCAGATGGCGCGCGACCAGCTTGAGCGCTATCGGGCGGCGGTGGGCGCGGAGCGGACGGGTCGCGAGCTGGTCGAGCTGGTGGACGCGGTGAGAGCGGACGGGATCGAGATCACCGCCCACGACGTGCTGAAGACCGCCCCGCGCGGCCACCCGAAGGATCATCCTCGCATCGAGCTGCTGCGTCTGAAGGGTCTGATCACGTGGCGCGAGTGGCCGGCCGCGGCGTGGATGGGCACGCCGAAGGCCAAGGACCGGATCGTGGAGTTCCTTCGCCGGTCGAAGCCGATCGCCGACTGGCTCGAGTCGCACGTCGGCCCCTCAACGCTCCCGAACGAGCGATGAGGCGCTCTCACCGACGCGGCCAGCACTGCCTTTCTGTAGAACAATCGACGACCATTCGGGCGTTTCGAGAGGGAGGGCGGGTCATGGCGTTCTTCGGCATTCGGGTGAGGCGGCTCTCAGCACGCCTGAGCGGTCACAAGATGGACCGCGGCGTACCTGCTGCTCGTCGGCACGGGCGTGGACGTGGACCTCGCCGCGGGGACCGTCACGCTGAGCGGGTCGAACATGTCCCTGACCTCGATCGAGCAGGCGGCCGGGACGATCTGCTGCAACGACACCCTCGACGACGCAGGCCCGAACGAGCTGTTCGGGTTCGCAGGGAACGACATCCTGACTGGTGCCGAAGGTGACGATCTCCTCAACGGCGAGGGGGGCACCGACTCCGGCGACGGAGAGGATGGCGAGGCGGATCGCTGCATCAGCATCGAGAACCCGAGCAACTGCGAGCTCTTCGAGCCCGCCGCGGCCGCGCAGACGACGCGGGCGTTGAACTCACCGGAGCCGACCGTGCGGCGCCCACTAGCACATGCGATGGATGGGGAGGTGGTCCGCATGCCTCTCGTCGGACTCTGAGCCACGACATCCCGCTCACCGCTCCGCTGCTAGAGTCCGACCCCATGACGATCCCTCTGTTCCGCGTCTAGGAGGACAGGGCCCTCTTGAGCCGGGCGTACGACGTCCTCGTCATCGGCAGCGGGTTCGGGGGCAGCGTCGCCGCGCTCAGGCTCGCCGAGAAGGGCTACCGGGTGGGCGTGCTCGAGGCGGGGCGGCGCTTCGGACCGCGAGACTTCGCCGCGCGCAACTGGAACCTCCGGCGGTACCTTTGGCTCCCCAGGCTCGGGCTGCGGGGCATCCAGCGGCTCACGCTCCTCCGCGACGCGCTCGTGCTCTCGGGGGCGGGCGTGGGTGGAGGTTCCCTCGTCTACGCGGGGGTCCTGTACGACCCGCCGGAACCCTTCTGGGACGATCCGGGCTGGCCGGGAGTCGTCGACTGGAGGCGCGAGCTCGCCCCCCACTACGACCAGGCCAAGCGGATGCTCGGGGCCGCCGTGAACCCGTTCGAGACGCCGGCCGACCACGTGCTCCATCAGGTCGCCGCTCGGCTGGACGCGAGCGACACGCATCGTCCGACGACCGTGGGGGTGCACTTCGGCGAGCCGGGCAGGCGGGTGCCGGACCCGTACTTCGGCGGCGCGGGTCCGACTCGGGCCGGCTGCATCGGTTGCGGAGGGTGCATGGTGGGGTGCCGCTTCGACGCCAAGAACTCCCTCGACCGGAACTACCTCTGGCTGGCCGAGAGCTTGGGAGCCGTGATCCATCCCGAGACGGAGGCCGTCGACGTGATCCCGCTCCCCGGCGGCGGGTACCAGGTCGAGACGAGACGGCCGGGGAGCTGGTCCGGAGACCGCCGTTCCTTCCGAGCCCGCGAGGTTGTGTTCGCGGCCGGCGTGCTCGGAACCTTGAAGCTGCTCCTGAAGCTCAGGGGGGCGGGGCGGCTGCGGGGGCTATCCGCGCGCCTGGGCCACCTGGTCCGGACGAACTCCGAGGTGATCGTGGGGGCCGTCGCGCGGAGGCCGGACGTCGACTACTCGACGGGGGTCGCGATCACCTCGTCCATCCAGCCGGAGCCCGACACCCACGTGCAGGTAGTCCGCTACCCGAGAGGCAGCAACTTCATGGGCCTGATCGGCACGATCCTCGTGGACCGGGACGAGCGCAGGTCGCGCCAGCTTTCGTTCCTGGCCCAGGCCCTGCGGCGCCCCGTGCGGTTCGCACGCAGCCTCTCCGCCTACCGGTGGTCGGAGCGGTCGGTGATCCTGCTCGTGATGCAGAGTCGGGACAACTCCCTGCGGCTCGTCCTGAGGGGACGACGGCTCACCTCGGTCGCCGGGGAGGGCACGCCCAGCCCTCGGTACATCCCCGTCGCCAACCGCGCCGCCAGATTGGCGGCCGGGATCATCGGGGGCGAGCCCGCCGGCGCACTCAACGAGGCCCTGCTCGACGTCCCGGTGACGGCTCACATGCTCGGCGGCGCCCGCATCGGCACCTCCTCGGAGGACGGCGTGATCGATCCCTACCACCGGGTGTTCGGCCACGCCGGCCTGCACGTGATGGACGGCTCCACGATCGCCGCGAACCTCGGAGTGAACCCGGCGCTCACGATCACGGCCCTGGCGGAGCGGGCCTGTTCGTTCTGGCCCAACGCGGGGGAGGCGGACCCCCGGCCGGAGCTCGGGCGCTACGAGCACGTCGCCTCCGTTCCTTCGAGGCGAACGGCGGTCCCCGAAGGGGCCCCGGCGAGCCTCTTCTACGAGGACGGCCGCTGAGCCTCTCCCCCATCCGCCCGATTGACCGGCCGCTCGCACGCTCCTAGCCTTGCTCCACTCGTCGTGGGACGGGTGCCGGCCCGTATCGAGGAGGTGCGCCATGGACGCCTACATCGGGGTGGGGCACGGGAGAACGCCGGGCGGCACATTGGATCCGGGGGCGGTCTTCGGCGGCCTCGTCGAGCACGACCTCGCCGTCTCCGTGGTGGACGCCTACGCGGACGCGATTCGTCGCGCCGGCCTCCGTGTCACCGACGAGAGCAACTCCGGGCCGGGGCACGACCCCAACTTCGTGGGCTCGGCCAGGGAGGCCAATCGGCTCCGCGTGAAGTACGCGGACGAGGTCCACTTCAACGCCTCCGCCACGCACGCCGGCACCGGCACCGAGGTCTGGGTGCACGGGGGCACGTCGGAGGCGAACAAGCGGGCGGGCCGCGCCATCGCCGCCGCGATCTCCCGGGTCCTCCGCATCCCCAACCGTGGGCTGAAGCTCGGGACGTTCAGCTTCCTCACCTCGACGAACATGCCCTCGGCCATCATCGAAGTGGCCTTCCTGGACAACACCGCCGACCGGAGGGCCATCCGGCGGAAGGACGCGCTGGAGGAGGTGGGCGAGGCGATCGCCGGGGCGCGCTGTCGGTTCCTCGGCGTCACGCCGGCCCAGCCCGAGCCCGGCAGGCGAGGGGTCTCGATCGCTGGGCGCCGCCCCGCGACGTCCAGGCGGAAGGCCCACGCCTGGGCCAGATCGAAGGGGGCCGCCCCCGTCTTCCACGAGATCATCGACGCGGGATGGCGCCAGGCTCGGAAGATCGGCATCGACGCCGCCGTCTTCGTGGCCCAGGCCGCCAAGGAGACCGGCTTCGGAAGGTTCGGGGGCGTGATCGACGCGAGCTTCCACAACTCGTGCGGCCTGAAGACCGCCGCGGGAGGGGACAACGACGATCCCGGTGCGCACCAGCGGTTCCGAGACTGGGAGGCGGGGACCAGGGCGCACTGCGCGCACCTCGCGCTCTACGCGGGCGTGCTGAGGCCGGCCGAGGCCAGGAGGCTGGGAGACCCGCGGGCCTTCACCTCGATCCACGGGGTCGCGCCGACGGTTCAGGAGCTCGGGGGGAAGTGGGCCCCGGCTCGCGACTACGGCCGAAGCATCGTCCGCGACCTCTACCGGCCTCTCCGCCGGTTCTAGGACTCGCCGGGGAGCCCTTCGTCGGTGTGGAGGGGCATGATGGTGCGGGACCCGAGGAGGCACGATGGCCTATGACGAGGACCTCGCGGCGAGGGTGAGGGACGTCCTCGCGGAGGTTGACGGGAGCACGGACGAGCGGGAGATGTTCGGCGGGATCGCGTTCATGGTGGGGGGTCACATGTGCTGCGGGGTGACCGCCGAGGATCTGATGCTGAGGCTGGGCCCCGATCGGGCGGAGGAAGCGCTGGACGAGCCGCACGTCCGGCCCATGGACTTCACCGGCCGCCCGATGAAGGGCTACGTGTACGTCTCGGCGAAGGGCCTGGAGACCGAAGAGGATCTGGCACGGTGGATCGGGCTCGCTCGGGCGTTCGTGGCGGAGCTCCCTCCCAAGGGAAAGGGACGATGAACACGAACCCGGAGGTCGACCGCTGGCTCGTGGAGCGGGATCATCCGCTCGACGCCGCGATGCGGCGGGCTCGCGAGATCATCCTCGGCGCGGACGACCGCGTCACCGAGACGATCAAGTGGAGCACGCCGACGTTCGTATGCGAGGGGAACATCGCGAGCTTC
>DASUTW010000308.1:0-3050 GCA_036374395.1 Actinomycetota bacterium | reverse complement strand
AGATCGCCGCCACCATCGCCGGGTAGACGTACAGCAGCAGCGTCGTCGTGGAGGCCGGGATCCGCTCGGTGGCGCCAAACAGGAGCAGCGCCACCCCCGCCGACAGCGCGCCCATGAACCACACGGCGGGCCACCGCCCCGCGGGGACCCGGAGCTCCGTCCCCCGAGCCAGGGCCAGCCCCCAGAGGAGGGCCGCCCCGAGGGCCGACCGCGACAGCACCAGGACCCCCAGACCCGAGCCCTCGCGGAAGGCCAGCTTCACCATGACGGTCGCCGACGCGAAGCTCGTGGCCGAGAGGGCCACGAGGACGATGCCGATCAGGCGGGTGGTCGTGCGCGAGACGCTCCTCCTCCCTGGCTCATGCCGGACCGACCGACCCTAGCCTAGACTCACCTCCGATGGAGGCACTGCCCGAGATCGTCCGGCGAGCGGCGGAGGCGGATCCGGATCACCCGGCCCTGATCTTCCACGATCGGGTGACCACCTACGCCGATCTCGACCGCCTGGTGGACCGCACGGCGGCCGCCCTCCACGACCTGGGGATCGTGAAGGGCGACCGCGTGGCCATCATGCTCGGGAACATCCCCGAGTTCGTCCACGCCTTCCACGGGACCCTGCGCCTCGGGGCCGTGGCCACCCCGATCAACGCGATGCTCACGCCCGAGGAGCTCGGGTACGTCCTGGCCGACGCCGAGGCCCGGGCGGTCATCGTGGCCATCGATCTTGTGCCGGCGGTCCTGGCCGTGCGGGACCGGCTCGGCTCCCTCGACTTCATCCTGGTGGTGGGCCCGCCCCCGTCCCCGCCGGGGACGCGCTCGTTCGACGACCTCCTCGATCGGGCCAAGAGCCCGCCACCGGTGGACGTCCGTCGCGACGACCTCGCCGTGCTGGCCTACACGGCAGGCACCACCGACCAGCCCAAGGGTGCGATGCTGAGCCACGGCAACCTCCTGGCGAACCTGGAGCAGATCTCCGAGGTCCCGATCCTCCAGGGAGCCGAGTCGGACGTGGCGCTGATCGCCCTGCCGCTCTTCCACATCTACGCGCTCAACGCCGCGCTCAACCTCATCCTGATGGAGGGGGCCACGGCGGTCATCGTGGATCGCTTCGACGCCGCGGCCACGCTCCGACTCGTGCCCCTCCACGGCGTCACGATCCTCTTCGGGGTGCCCCAGATGTTCGAGGCCTGGCTGGCCGCCGCCCGCAGAGCCGAGCCCGATCTCTCGACCGTGAGGCTGGCCGTCTCGGGCGCGGCCCCCCTCCCTGGCGCCGTCCTGGAGGCGTTCGAGGAGCGGTTCGACTGCACGATCTGGGAGGGGTACGGCCTCACCGAGACCGCCCCCGTCGTCACCACGAACGCGCTCGGCGAGCGGGCCAAGCCGGACTCGATCGGGCTGCCGCTGCCCGGCGTCGAGGTTCGTCTCCTCGACGAGGACGGGACCGATGCGGTGGAGGGCGACCCCGGCGAGATCCTCGTCCGCGGCCCCAACGTCTTCAAGGGCTACTGGCGGCGCCCTGAGGAGACCGAGGAGGCCTTCACCGAGGGCTGGCTCCGCACCGGCGACATCGCCTACCGGGACGAGGACGGCTACCTGTTCCTCGTTGACCGCTCGAAGGACCTCATCATCGTCTCGGGCTTCAACGTGTACCCGAGGGAGGTCGAGGAGGCGCTGGCCGCGCACCCCGCCGTGGCCGAGGCCGCGGTGATCGGCGTTCCCGACGAGCGGACGGGGGAGGCGGTCCGGGCCTTCGTCGTGGCCCGGGGGGAGGTCTCGAACGAGGAGCTGCTGGAGTACTGCCGCGGGCGGCTGGCCCGCTTCAAGCTTCCTCGCGACATCGAGCTCGTGGACTCGCTCCCCAAGCACGCCACCGGGAAGGTCGTGCGCCGGAGCTTCCGCGAGTGATCGCCTTCCCGCTGCTGGCCACGCTGGTGGCGCTGGTCTTCGGCGCCCACCTGGCCCTGCGGTACGCGCGGCGGCGGGCGCCTCACGAGGGGCTGTGGTCGCTGGCGATGCTGATGTACGCGGGGGCCTCGGCGGTGCTGGCGCTGGGCGTGCAGGACGGGTGGTCGGCGGGGGAGTTCCGGATCTACTGGCTGCTGGGAGCGGTGCTGACGGTGCCGTACTTCGCGGCGGGAGAGCTGTACCTGCTGGCGCGGCGGAGACGGTGGATCGCGCACCTGGGGGTCGCGGCGCTGGCCCTGGCCACCGTCTGGGGGGTGATCGAGGTCTGGGGCGCCCCGGTCGATCGCGCGGTGCTCGGGGAGACCTTCCCGCTGGGCCGCGAGGTCTTCGGCGACGGCACGCTCCCGCACCGGCTCGCCCAGTACTTCTCGTTCCCCGCGTACTTCTTCCTCCTGGGCGGCGCCACCTACTCCGCGGGCCGCATGCGGGGCAAGGAGGAGCTCAAGGACCGGTTCCGGGGGACGGCGCTGATCGCGATCGGGGCCACGATCGTGGCGATCGGCTCGGGCGTGGGCGCGGGGCTGGGCAACTTCGCGCTGTTCTCGGTGTCGCTCGCGGCCGGCGCGGCTGTCACCTACTGGGGATTCCTCGTGGCCACCCGCCGGCGGACCGCCGCGCCGGCCGCTCGCTGACCCGGGGGGGCTTGCGGTCCGCGTCAGCCCTCGGCCGGGGTGGGGGAGGGGGCGGCGGTGGGCTCGGCCACCTCCGCGTGGGCCAGCGGGGTGGCCGACGGCCTGGGCGCCTCCTCCGTCTCCTCGTGGGTGATCGCCACCTCGTCGAAGGAGCCCGGATCGTCGTCCATCGGGACCATCGCCACGCCCTCGTCGGGGACGAACGTTCCTGCGCTCCACCACTCGTCCTCGTTCGCCAGCCAGACGTGGTAGACGCCCTCCTCCACCGAATCCATCCCCGAGGCAACGAGGTACATCCGCTCGGCGTCCGGCGCCCACAGCAGCTGGATCTGCCCGTCCACCGCCCCCTCGAGCGAGAGGACGCCGGCGTCCGGGCTCCCCAGCGTGGCCACCGCCTCGGCCATCCAGCGCTGCTGGACCTCGGCGTCGTCGAGACGGTCCGACAGCATCACG
>DASUTW010000307.1:0-15922 GCA_036374395.1 Actinomycetota bacterium | reverse complement strand
GAGATCGGTGTTGATCAGGATCTTCGTGTCGTCCCGCACGAGCCCGGAGATCAGCAGGTTCACGTCGCGGTACCGCCACGCGAAGGCGAGGCGACGGAAGAACCCGCCCACCTCGATGCCCCCCTCACCGTCGTAGGTGGTGCGCGCGAACTCGTTCTCGCCCACCGGGAAGTCGAGCTCCTGCTGCTCGGTGCGGACGAGCGAGAAGGGGACGTCGGTCTCCTCCCCGAAGTACACGCGGGGCTGCTCCAGCGAGGCCGCCAGATCGCCCGCCGGGGGAACGTCCCGCAGGAGGAAGCGAGGGGTGCCGGCCACGTCCAGCTGGTCCGCCCTGCTGGCCGCCGCACCGAAGCCGTGCGTGTACACGAGGTGCCGGTTCTGCCACGTCTGCCCGCCCGGGATCGTGTCCTGCGCGATCTCACGGGGCGCGAGCATCGTCAGCACCTTCTCGCCGTCGATCTCGTAGCGATCCACGTCGACGTCCACGAACTCGTAGTAGGGGCGGATCCGCTGGAGCTGGAAGTAGGCGCGAGCCAGAGTGCTCGGGTTCCACAGCCGGATGTCCTCCACGGTCCCGATGTTCTCCTCGAGCTCCTCACGGGTCAGCTCCGGCTCCGCGGGGAACGACTCCGCCTCGACCCCATCGAGCCCGTAGGCCTGCCGCGTGAAGTCGATGTTCCTGGTGATGAACTCCCGCTCGCGCTGGAGTTCCTGAGGGTCGACGCGGAAGCGCTGGATCGCGGCGGGCCAGACGGCGCCGGCCAGCACCGAGGTCAGCACCAGCAGCCCCAGCCCGATCGCGGGCAGGGCCCACCCACGGAACCGGATGTTCACCAGGAACAGCACCGTCACGATGATCGAGATCACGACGAGGAGCTGGAGCGCGGGCAGCTGGGCGTTCAGGTCCGTGTAGGAGGCGCCGGTGACGGTGCCCCGCGGCGAGAGGAGGAGGTCGAACTGACCCAGGCGGTAGCCCCAGGCCCGGACCAGCACGATGAGCCCCAGGAGCACCGAGAGGTGCGCCTTGACCTGCGGGGTGACGCGCTCGGCCACGGCCCGGAATCGGATCCCTCCCCACAGGTAGTGCGCGGCCGCGGTCACCACCGTGACGGCCACCAACGAAGAGAACAGCCACGACTGCACGAACCGCTGGAACGGGAGCGAGAGCACGTGGAAGGCCACGTCGCGCTCGAAGACGGGATCGGTCGCGCCGAACGAGACACTCCCCGCCACGCGCCACTGCTGGTAGGCCTCCCACTGCGCGGCCACCCCGGCCGCGGCGAACAGCGCCAGGAGGACCGAGACCCCCAGGAGCGCCCACCGCGCGTAGGGCTCGATGAGCGTGCGGTAGCGGTCCACGGCCTCCTCCCCCGGCGCGAACACCTGGTAGCGCGGGCGCACGGCCCGCGCGATCAGCAGGTTGGCGTAGAGGAGCGCGAAGAAGAGAGCGCCGAACACGGTCGCCAGGAGGACCCTCGACCAGAAGATCGTCCAGAAGACGCTCGACTGCTCGACCTCGCGGAACCAGAGGATGTCCACGTAGAAGCCGGACAGCGCGCCGAAGACGACCACGATCGCCAGGACGGCGCCGCCGACCCACAGCAGCCAGCGTCGCCGGGGCGCCGCGCGCCGGGGAGGTGGAGGTCGGTCCAAAGCCAGGCCAGCCTATCAGACGGGCATCAGCTGGTTCCGCGGAGGAAGCGCAGGGCGGCCCGGACGTTCCGGACGGGGACGACCCGGATCCCGGCGTCCACCGACCGCGCCTCCTCCAGGTTCTCCCTCGGAACGAGGAAGACTTCGGCGCCCGCTTGCCTCGCCGCGCGGACCTTCTGCGCGGCGCCGCCGACCGCGTAGACGTTCCCGGCCAGGTCGATCGCGCCGGTGCCCGCGATCCGCCGTCCGTCCACCAGGTCCTCCTCGGACAGGAGGTCGTAGACGCCGAGGGTCCACATCAGGCCGGCCGAGGGCCCGCCGATCCGCCCGCTCTCGATCTCGACCTCGAAGGGGAAGGGCTCGATCAGGATCACCCCGATGATGGGACGGCCCTCCTCCTCGGACATCCGCGGGCGGATGCGGACGGCGCGCTCCTCGCCCCCGGCCTCGACGGTGAGGGCCAGGGCCCGCCGGGCTTCGGTGGCGACGATCGCCCGCGACACGTCGTCCACGTCGTCGACGGGATCGTCGTCCACCGACACGATCAGGTCACCCGGGAGCAGCTTCCCCGCGGCGGCGGTCCCCCCGAGGACGTTCTGCACGAGCGCGCCCGGCCCGTGCTCCTCGGGGTAGTCGGTGAGGTCCGTGGCCGCGATGCTGACGGCCGCGATCTTGCTCTCGTCCATCTGGGATCGGGTGAGGCGCTCGTGCTCCCGCTCGGTGCGCTGGCCCAGGATCGCCTCCTCGGGGACCAGCTCCACCGCCGGGTCCCATCCCGCCCACACGGCGTGGAACACCGTGGCCCGAGGGATGCTGACGGTCGTCAGCAGGAGCCGGCCGCTGGGCTCGGTGACGCCCACGCCGTCGAGCTGGATCCGGGGGAAGACCTCCTCGGCCGATCCAGGCCCGATGGTGAACATGCCGATATCCACGAGAGAGAGGGCCGTGGCGAGGGAGACCAGCGGCAGCGCGGAGAGCAGGAGTCGTCGCATGCGGATCAATCGTACGCCGGGGAGCATGGAATCCCTTCTGATGGGAACATCGGGGTCATGGAGCTCTTCCTCCTGGTGATGACGGCCGCCGTCGTGGGATGGCTGCTCTGGCAGCTGACCGAGGGGTCGCACGACCACCGCTGGACCGGGGTGATCGAGCCCCCCGCTCCAGACGCCGGTCTCCGGTCGCTGCGAAGCACCCCCGATGAGCGGATCCATCCGGTCGTCGCCGCGACGCTCCTCGTCCTTTCGATCCTGATCGTGGCCCTCGGGGTCGCCGCGGGCGTGTACTTCGCCGGCCGCTTCGCGATCGAGCGGCTTGGCCAGATGCTCGGGCTTTAGGGCGTCACGTCCCGGATCTCGTCCACGAGGGAGCCCGAGATCATCTCGTCGTCTCGGAGCCTTCCCTCCAGGTTGTACTCGCCGGCGAACCCCTCGATCGCCGCCCGCGTGTCCTCGTCGTACGCGCCGTGCGCCTCGCCCCGGTAGCGTCCGAGCCGGCCCAGGCGCCGCTGGAGGTCGGACACGAGCTCGGGGGTGGCCTCCAGCAGCGGGTCGTCCCGCACCAGGATCTCACGGTCGTAGACGTCGACGAGCCTTGCGAGCTCGGTCACCGCGTCGGGGTGATCGTCGATCCGAAGGTCCACGTATCGGTCGGTGTAGCCGCCGTACCCGCCTCCCTCCCGGACGACGAGGATCGCGGCCGACTGCCGTCCGCGGCGGTCGCCGCCGGCGGCATCGCCGGCGGCGACCGCCGCCAGCAGCCTGTCGAGCAGATCCCCTTCGGTCGCCTCGTAGGCCTCGGCCATCGCCTCGACCACCTCCGGGCCCACGAGGATGTTCCCCTGGCAGGCGAAGCCCTCCCCGGTGTGCCCGCCGGCCCACTCCATGCAACCCTCTCCCGTGAACGTGGCCACGATGCCGTGCGAATCGACCATCCCGACCTGCCGCTGCACGCGCCCCTCGTCCTCGTCCAGCATCTGCCTGAGCGCCTCGTTCGCCTCGGCCCCGCCGGCCATCAGGTCGAGGCCGCGAGGCCCGAACGAGGTGTTGGCCCAGGCCTGCGTAGCCACGGCGCCGACGCCCGCCCGCGCCCACGGCACCACGGCCCCCACCGCCGGGAACTTCGAGGCGACGGCCACGCCCCAGTCCCCCGCTTCCAGGTCCGCAGCCACGATCGAGAACGTCACTGTGCGAACAGCCCCGGGACGTCGGCCGGCAGGTCGAGGCACTTCCCCGCCCCCAGCACGACCGTCTCCAGCGGCGAGTCGGTGAGGTGCACCGGCACCTCGCACTCCTGGGCGATCCGCATGTCCAGCCCCCGCAGCAGCCCCCCGCCTCCCGTGAGGAACATCCCGCGCTCCAGAACGTCGTGGCCCAGCTCGGGCGGGCTCGAGGCGAGCGTATCCCGCGCGGCGTCGACGATGTGCGCGACGAGGTCCGAGATGGCCTCGCGGATCTCCTCCTGAGTGAGCTGGACCTCCTTGGGCATCCCCGACGTGATCTCTCGGCCCCGGATCGAGTACGGGGGGACGCCGGCAGGGTAGGCCGTCCCGATCGCGATCTTCACGGTCTCGGCGGCACGCTCCCCGACCGCCAGCCCGTACCGCTGCCGGAGGTAGTGCTGGACCGCGTCGTCGAGGTCGAACCCTCCCACCCTCGTGGAGCGAGCCTCGACGATGCCTCCCATCGAGATCATCGCCACCTCGGTCGTGCCGCCCCCCACGTCCACGAGGAGGTTCCCCAGCGGCTCATGGACGGGGAGGCCCGCCCCGATCGCCCCGGCCATCGGCTCCTCGATCAGCTGGACCGACCGGGCGCCGGCCGAGATCGAGGCCTCGCTCACCGCGCGCCGCTCCACCTCGGTGATCGCCGACGGCACGCACAGCAGGACCCGGGGCTTGTGGAACCGCGTGGCCCCGACGCGGCGCAGGACGAGCCGCATCATCTGGGCGGTGAGGTCGTAGTCGGTGATCGCCCCGCTGCGCATGGGGCGGACGGCGACGATGTTGGCGGGAGTGCGGCCGATCATCTCCCAGGCCTCCTCGCCGACGGCCAGCACCGACCCGTCCCGCCCGTTCACGGCCAGCACGGTCGGCTGGTTGAGGATGATGCCTCGCTCCTGGGAGAAGACGAGCGTGTTGGCGGTCCCCAGATCGATGGCGAGATCCCCGGCTCGCATCCGGCCATTCTAGCCCCCGACCCACCGAAGGCTCCTTCTCAGGCCAGGGCGCCGCCGCTGGAGAGGTAGCGGGACCCGTCGGGCATGGCGCGGCTGGCCATGAACACCGTCCTCGAGACGAGCCGGAGGCGCAGTCGGATCGCCTCCTGGAGCGCGGCCCAGTTCGTCGTGGGGACGATGAGCGAGAGACGGCTCGGGCCGGCCGCGATCCCCGCGCGGAGCAGGTCCGGCGTGTCCCGGCCGTCGCGGATCGCGGCCGGCCCCAGCTTCCCTTCCGGCCACGCGTACAGATATCCGAGCGGCTCGTCGCCTCTCCTCAGGGCGATCCCCCTGGCGTGCTCCCGGAACAGCTCGTGGTCCTCGGGCCTGGCGATGCCGCGCACCTCGCGGTCGAGCTCGTCCACCCACGGCTGGTCCCCCGTCGTCAGCTCGTCCGCTCCCTCGGGCATCTCGACCCCGGGTGCCTCGCCCTCGAACTCCATCGAGTGCCAGACGGGGAACATCGAGCGCCGCATGTAGACGGTCTGGGCGCCCGGGAACGGGCTCGCCACCACGCTGAAGGTCGAGGATCCCCGGCCCCAGGCCAGCGCCGCATCCAGCAGGGCCGACCCGATGCCAGCCCCGTGACGATCCGGCGCCACCCACAGCTGGGAGAGGAACCACACACCGTCGCGGATCACGGCCGAGGAGAACCCCACGGGCTCGGGATCCTCGGCCACGAACACCGCCCCGGTCCCGTGCACGTGCCGGATCGTGAACGCCGCCCCGTCCGGGTCCACGGGGAACTGATGCAGGGTCTCGGGCTCGTAGCGGCGCGCCAGCCACTCGCGCCCGGCCACCTGGATCTCGGCCAGGGCGCGGAGGTCCGACTCCTCGGCCGGGCGGATCCGCATGGCGAGGGCGAGCCTACAATGGAGCCGATGGCCGACGAGCCGTTCTCCGACGATGTCTTCAAGGACGTCCCCCTCTTCCGGGAGCTCCAGCGGGTGCTCTTCTCCGGCTCCGGCCCCGTGAACTGGGAGCTGGCCCGTCAGGTGGGGATCGCCACCGCGGTCGGCGACCGCCCCGACCCCGAGCCCACCGACGAGGATCGAGCGATGCTCGAGCCGGTCGTCCGCGCCGCCGAGCTCGCGGTGGCCGACCTCACCGGGCTCGAGGCCCCGCCCGAGGTCTCCAGGATCCGACCGGTCCGGCGCGCGAAGTGGGTCGAGGCCAGCGTGACCGGCCTCCGCGGGCTCTTCGAGCCGGGCGCCGAGAAGCTGGGGAAGATGATGCTGGAGGCGCCCGGCCACGAGCTCGGCGGCGAGGGCGCCCCGGGCCTGGAGGGCCTGGCCGGCCTGGGCGCGCTGATGGGCCGGATGGGGCCGCTCCTCATGGGCACCCAGGTCGGGATGGTCCTGGGGATGCTCGGGCGCCGCGCCCTTGGGCAGTACGACCTGGCCGTGCCCCGCGAGGGACAGGACGCCCTCCTCTTCGTGGTCCCGGCGCTGGAGGAGCTGGAGCGCGAGTGGGACCTCCCTCGCGACGACGTCCGGGCCTGGGTCGCCGTCCACGAAGTGACGCACGCCTTCCAGCTCGGCCGAGGGTGGGTCCGGGAGCACTTCCTGGAGCAGATCCGCGAGCTCGCGGCCGGGATGGAGTTCGACCTCTCCGGGCTCGAGGAGCGGCTGGCCGGGGTGGACCTCTCCGACCCCGAGCGTCTCCAGGAGGCGATCGGAGACCCCGCCGACCTCCTGGGGCAGAAGCTCACCGACGAGCAGCGCCTGCTGATGCGGCGGGTCCAGGCGCTGATGGCCGCGGCCGAGGCCCACGCCGATCACGTCCTGGAGGTCCTCGGGGAGCGGATGCTGACGCAGGCCGCACGGATCGAGGAAGCCATGCTCCGCCGACGCGAGGACCGGAGCGAGCACGAGCGGATGGCCGAGCGCCTCCTCGGGTTCGAGCTCACCGACGAGCACCTCCGCCTGGGCCGCGCGTTCGTGGAGCGGGTGGCCCGGGCCACCGACGAGCGGGCGCTGGCCTCGATGTGGGAGAGCGCCGAGAGCCTCCCCTCGATGCCCGAGCTGGAGGAGCCCACCCTCTGGCTGTCCCGCATGGCCTGATCACGAGCCGCTCCACCCCCTCTGCTATCCTCGCGCCGTGCCCAAGGCGGAGCTCGTATTCGGGAACGTCCTGGACGGACGGGTCCACGAGGCGGATGGGGTCGAGGGGCCCTCGTTCGTGTACGGCTTCAGCGCCCCCGGGCGCGCCCTGCCGTTCGCCGTGATCCGCCACTGGAAGGCGCCGCAGGGCGTCGTGGTGGAGGGCTTCGAGATCATCAGCCCGAACGGGACCACCGCCTACCGCAGCACCACCAGGACCCGCCGCATGCCCGGCCAGATGGACCTCACCGAGATCGTCGACGTGGTGGACGACGCGGTCCTGCCCGAGCTCGGGGTGCACGTCGTCTCGTTCCTGATCGACGGCGAGGTGGAGGGTCAGGTCGAGTTCCAGTACGTGCTCCAGCAGCCGCCCGACAAGCTCCCCAAGGAGCTCGAGGACGGCTTCCGCAAGACCGACGCGATCTGGGTGGGCGTGGACCGGGACGGGAGGGACGAGACGATCCCCGTCTGGTTCGCCTATCACCAGGGCCGTGTCTACCTCCTCCACGCGATCAAGGACGACTCCCCGGAGCAGCGGGTGCCCGGGGCCGACGACGCCACCGATCTCCTCGTGATCACGCGGCACAAGTACCGCGACACGAGGCTGAGCAGGCTCCACGCCACGGCGAGGGTGATCGAGCCGAGCGACGGGGACTTCGCTCGATACGCGGGGATCCTGGCCGACCGTCGGCGAGACCGTCACGGGCCGCCGGAGGACGCGATCGCGTCGTGGCGGCAGGGCCACGTGATCCTCGAGCTCACCCCGCTCGTGCCCGGCTGAGCCGGGAGGACATCCGGCCCGGCCGGGAGGACGTAGAACCAATGGTGCCGACCGGGATGAGCCGATGAGCCGCAGGATGGGCCTGCGAGCCAACCCGCTCTGGACCACCGCTCCCTCGGCCCTGCTCCACAGTCCGGGCCTGTGGACCGCCGTCGCGGCGGGCACGCTCCTCCTGGCCGTCGCAGCCACGTTCGCCCCCGCGTTCCTCTCCGCCACCGAGCGGGAGCTCCTGGCCAGGGAGATCGACGATCCGTCCGTGACCCGCTACGGCGCGGGGATCTCGTTCGAGATCAGCAGCCTGCCCCTGGACCGCACCGTGCGCGGTCGGCCCCTCCACGTCGGGCAGCGGCGGGTCTTCTCGGGACGGGTGTCGGAGGACCGGCGCCTGGCGGCCGTGGTCGAGGGCATCCTCAGCCCCGAGGTCGAGACCCGGGACGGATCGAGGTCCCGCTCCGCCAAGCTGATGTTCCGGACGGACGCCGCCCGCCACGTCCGGATCCTGGAGGGCGAAGCGGAGGGCGTCCTCATCCCGGAGCTGCTGGCGCGGGGCCTGCTCGTCGGCCCCGGCGACTCGATCGAGGTCCGTCATCAGGGCGGCCCCCCCGTCAGCCTGACCGTGGGGGGCGTGTACGAGACGCTGTACACGACGCCCCGGACGGGCTACTGGCGGTCCTGGGCCGAGGAGATCTGGCCGTGCCTCGGCTGCGACCCTCCGCCCCAGCCGATCCTCGTGGACCGAGCCCAGCTGCTGGACGCGATGTCGACGCTGGGCGTGGAGTCGGCGGCCTTCGCGTGGGACGCCCCTCTCCGGTCGATCGGGGCGCTCACAGCCTCCGACGCGGAAGGGGTGGCTCGCACCTTCTCCGCGTTCCTGGCCGAGGCCACCGGGGTGCCCGGCGCTCGCTCGGAGGAAGCGGAGATCCTCCTCTGCTGCGGGTTCCGGTTCGAGCCGTTCCGAACGAGGACAGCCCTCACCTCCGCGATGCCGGCGGTCCTGACCATCGTGGAGCGCCGGATGATCGCGCTGGAGGGTCCCGTCCGCGTGCTCAGCCTGGCCGGCGTGCTGGTCGCCGTGGTCACGGTGGCCGCGGCGGGGGCCTTCGCCACCGCGGCCCGGCGGCGCGAGTACACGCTCCTGTATGCCACCGGCCTCCGGACGAGCAGCGTGGCGCTGAAGGGCTTCCTGGAGTCCGTGGCGCCCGCCGCCGTCGGCGCCGCGGCCGGCCTCGGACTGAGCCTTCTGCTCGTGGCCTGGCTGGCGCCCGAGGGCCCGATGTCGGGGCCCACCCTCCGATCGACGATCTTCGGCGCCGCGATCGTCTGGGCGGCGGCGGCCTCGTTGGTGGGCGCGGTGACGGCGGCGCTCTTCCGACGGCACGCGGAGGTCGCCCACCGGACCGGGATGGGGCTGCCGTTCGACGTGGCCCTCATCCTGGTCGGGATCTACCTCCTCGACCGGGTCACCGGCGCGGGGGCGTTGGTCGTCGATCCGGAGACCGGGATCGAGACCCCCAGCCTGGCACTGCTCGCGCTCCCGGTCGCTGGGCTGGCCGGCATCGGAGGACTGGCCGCTCGCGCCTTCCACCTCGGCCTCTCACGGGCCCGAGAGGGGCTGCGGATGCGGTCGGAGGCCCTCTACCTCGCCGTTCACCGCCTGGCCGGGGCACGGCGGCTCGCCCTGCTCCTGGTGGCGGCGGGCGCGGCCAGCATCGGGCTGCTGCTCCACGCCCTGACCGTGGCCCGGTCGCTGGACGCAACCGTCCACGCGAAGGCGCGCGTCTTCGTCGGGAGCGAGGTGGCGGCCCAGATCGACCCCGAGTTCGTCCCAACCCGCGAGTACGGCCTCCCCCACACCGTGGTGACCCGCTGGCGGTCGGGAGGGCGGTTCGCGGAGGTGGGGCGGCAGTTCGACGTCCTCGCCGTGGACCCCGACACGGTGCCCGGGGCGGCCTTCTGGGACGACTCGTTCTCCCACGCGCCCCTCGAGGAGCTGATGGCCCGGCTGGAGGCCTCCGGCGACGGAACGCTTCCGGTGATCGTTGCCGGCCTCGGCGACGATCTCCCTGAGCGCACCACGCTGATCCTCGGCAGAACCGAGGTCTCCGCCCGGATCGTCGCCACCGCTCGGGCGTTCCCCGGCATGAGCTCGGGCGATCCCCTCGTGGTCGCGGGCGAGGAGGCCCTGCGGGGCGACGGCCCCTCGGGCCCGCTGGTCGGCGGGAGGGCGACCGGGGCCGTCTGGGTGCGGGCCACCCCTCGGGTCGCGGCGCGCCGGCTCATCGCGTCGGGCATCCACCCCGACGACATCCTCACCGCCCGGCAGGTCGAGGACCTGCCCTCGATCGAGGCGGCCGCCGGCACCTTCGCCATCCTGGCGGGGCTGGGGCTGGTGAGCGGTCTCCTCGTCCTCGTGGTCCTGGTGATGTACGTGCAGGCGCGGCAGCGGGCTCAAGTCGTTTCCTATGCGCTGGCGCGCCGGATGGGGCTTCGCCGCGGCGCGAACGTCCTGGCCCTCGTGCTCGAGGTGGGGACGATGCTGCTGACCTCCTTCCTGGTGGGCGCCGTGGTGGGCGTGGGCATCTCGTTCTTCGTCGTGCCCGAGATCGACCCCCTCCCCGCGATCGCCACTGAGCCCCTCATGAGGTCGCCCGTGACCGCCTCGATCCTGACCCTGACGGCCCTGGCGGCCTGCACGGCGATGGCCTCGTGGCTGGCGGAGCGGGCGGCCCGTCGCACGAACGTGGCGGAGGTGATGCGCGTTGCCGAGTGAGTGGGCGGCGCGGTGTCGCGAGCTCGAAAAGGTGTACCGGACGGCGACGGCCACGGTGCACGCCCTCAGAGGCGTCACGATCGAGTTCCCACGCTCGAGGATGACGGCGGTGGCCGGGCCGTCGGGCAGCGGGAAGTCGTCCCTCCTCCGGCTGCTGGCCGGGCTGGATCGCCCGACGTCCGGGATCCTCGAGGTGGACGGCGTCCAACTCCACAGGGCGACGGGGCGCGCCCGGCGAGCGTTCCGCCGACGACGGGTGGGGTACGTCTTCCAGCGACCCTCCGACAACTTCATCCCCCACCTGACCGTGGGACAGCACCTCGCGATGGCGGCCCGATCCGCGGGAGAGGGAGCGCCCTCCATGAAGGAGGTCGCCGAGGAGCTGGGCATCGGAGGTCGCCTGGACCACCTGCCCTCCGCGCTCTCGGGGGGAGAGCAGGAGCGAGCGGCCGTTGCGCAGGCCCTGGTCCGGGGGACGGACATCATCGTCGCGGACGAGCCCACCGCGGATCTCGACACCGCATCCACCGAGACGCTGCTCGCGCGGCTCTCGGCCCTGGCTTCCGAGGGCCTGACGATCATCCTCGCCACGCACGACGCCAGCGTTCGTCGGGCGGCCGACCACGTGGTCGAGCTCGATCACGGCTCGCTGGTCCCGGCGTCTCGCCGCCGCACTCCTGCACCGGCCGGCCGGGCGAGCGCCCGGGGGACGACGGCCCCGCTCCTCGTCACCGCGACCGGGCTGGTCCGCTCGTTCGCGCGCGGCCCGGAGACCGTTCACGCCGTCGACCACGCCGACCTGACGCTGCGTGAAGGAGAGGTGGTGGCGCTGCTGGGACGATCGGGGTCCGGCAAGACGACCCTCCTCGACCTCCTGGGCGGGTGGGAGCGGCCCGACGCCGGGGCGATCACGTGGCACGGGGACGTGGCGGTCCGCGAGCCGGCCTGGGAGGACGTCTCCATCGTCCCCCAGCAGCTCGGCCTCATCGAGGAGTTCTCCCTCCGCAGGAACGTCGAGTACCCGCTGCGGCTGGCGGGCACCCCGGACGCCGATCGGAGGGTTGACGGTCTGTTCGAGAAGCTGCGCCTCTCCCACCTCGGGGACCGCTTCCCGGGGGAGGTCTCGGTCGGGGAGCAGCAGCGGGCGGCCCTGGCCCGGGCCCTGGCCAGGCGGCCCCGTCTCCTCCTCGCCGACGAGCCGACGGGGCACCAGGACCGCGAGTCGGCCCGGGCGGTGGCCCAGCTTCTGGGCGAGGCCGCCTCCGAGGGGACCTGCTGCCTCGTGGCCACCCACGAGCAGCATCTCAGCGCGTTCGCGGACCGCGTGGTCAGGATGGCGGACGGACGAGTGTCCGAAGACGGGAGCCGTCCCTAGCCGCCACGAGGCAGGAAGCCGACCCGCTCGTAGACCGTCTGGAGCGTCTTGGCGGCGACCGCCTGGGCCTTGCCCGCGCCGATCTCCAGCTGCCGGGCCAGCTCGGCCGGGTCGCCCCGCAGGGCGGCGTACCGCTCCTGGATCGGACGCAGGAACTCGATCACGGCCTCGGCCAGGTCTCCCTTGAAGTCGCCGTAGCCCTTCCCCCCGTACTCGGCCTCCAGCGACGAGACGTCCCTGCCGGTGGCCACCGACATGATCGTGAGCAGGTTCGAGATCTCCGGCTTGTCCTCGCGGGCCACGATCTCCCGGCCCGAGTCGGTCACCGCCGAGCGGATCTTCTTGCGGAGCACCTCCGGATCGTCCGCCAGCCGCAGGACCCCCTGCTGCGACGAGGCGGACGCGGACATCTTCGTCGAGGCATCCTGGAGGTCCATGACCCTGGCCCCCACCCTGGGGATGGCGGCCTCGGGGAGCACGAACGTCTCCCCGTACCGCGTGTTGAACCGCCCCGCGATGTCCCGCGTCAGCTCGATGTGCTGACGCTGGTCCGCTCCCACGGGGACGCGGTCGGCCTGGTACATCAGGATGTCCGCAGCCTGGAGCACGGGGTAGGTGAAGAGGCCGACGCTGACGCTGGCCTCCTGCTGGCGCGCGGCCTTGTCTTTGAACTGCGTCATGCGGCGCAGCTCGCCGAACCCCGCGAGCGTCCCCAGCACCCACGCCAGCTCCGCGTGCTCGTGCACGTGCGACTGGACGAAGAGTGTGCAGCGCTCCGGGTCCAGGCCCGCCGCGATCAGGCTGGCGGCCATCCTCACCGTGGCCTCCCGGAGGGCCCCGGGCTCCTGCGGGACCGTGATCGCGTGCAGATCCACGATCACGTAGAAAGTGTCGAACTCGTCCTGATCGGCCACCCACTGGCGGACCGCGCCGATCAGGTTCCCGATGTGGATCTCGCCGGTGGGCTGGATGCCGGAGAGGACGCGCTTCGGCTCGGTCATGTGCCGGACTCTCCCACGCTGGCCGGGGCCTCCGCAACGAACCGACCCATCGACCGGGCCAGCGCCGACACCTCGGCCACGAGCGCGTCGAGGTCGCCGCCCGTCAGCGCCTGGGGCCCGTCGCAGAGCGCCTCGTCGGGGCGGGGGTGGACCTCGACCATCAGCCCGTCGGCCCCCGCCGCCACCGCGGCCTTGGCCATCGGCGTGACGAGACCGCGCTGGCCGGTGGCGTGCGAGGGGTCGGCGATCACCGGGAGGTGGGAGGCCTCCCGGGCCACCACCATCCCGGCGAGGTCGAGCGTGTTCCGGGTGGACGGCTCGAAGGTCCGGATCCCCCGCTCGCACAGGACGATGTCGCTGTTCCCCTGCTGGGCGACGTACTCCGCGGCCATCAGCCACTCCTCCACGGTCGCCGACAGTCCGCGCTTCAGGACGATCGGCTTCCCCGTCTGTCCCACCTCCTGCAGCAGCGGGAAGTGGTGCATGTTCCGGGCGCCGATCTGGAGGCCGTCGGCCACCTCCGCCACCCTCTCCACGTCGCGGGCCTCCAGCACCTCGGTGACGACGGGGAGGCCGGTGGCCTCGCGACACGCCGCGAGGATCTCCAGCCCCCGTTCGCGGAGCCCCTGGAACGCGTAGGGGGACGTCCGGGGCTTGTAGGCGCCCCCCCGGAGCAGATGGGCGCCGGCCCGCCTGGCCATCTCCGCGGAGGCGAGGGCCTGCTCCTCGGACTCGATCGCGCAGGGACCCGCGATCACGGTCACCGACTGCCTTCCGATCGCCACGCCCCCGATGCGCACGGTGGACGGTTCGGGATGCAGCTCCCGGGCCACCATCTTGTACGGGCGGCCCACCCGCACCACCCGGTCCACGCCGGGCAGGGACTCGAGCGGAAGCTCGAGGAACCGCGCGGTGTCTCCGACCAGCCCGATGATGGTCCAGAAGCGGCCGCGCGAGACGAACGCCTCGCCACCGGACTCGGTCACCTTCTCCACGACGCCGTCGACCTCGGCGTCGCTCGCCCCCATCTTCATCACGACGACCATGGCGCTCCTCCGTGGGAGGGCCCGGGAAGCACGGAACCCCGGGCCGCTGCCCGGGGTCCTGGTTGCCGGTCGCTCCGCAGGTCAGTCCGAGCAGCGCCCTCCGCCGCTCCGATACCACGCGAAGCCGTGCCGACCGTTCTTCATGTCGCCCTCATTGTGGAGGGAGGGCCCGGATCGCACAACCCGCTTACTGCTCCTTGATGTAGGGCTTGCCGTCCGCCGCCGGCGGCCTGGCCCGGCCCACGAGCCCCGCCACCACCAGGATCGTGGCGATGTACGGCGCCATCAGGAGGAACTCGGAGGGGAGCCCCACCTCCAGGATCGCCAGGCGCGTTTGGAGGGAGTCGGCGAACCCGAACACCAGCGCCGCCCCGAAGGCCCCCCACGGCGACCAGCGACCGAAGATCATCGCGGCCAGGGCGATGAATCCCCGGCCCGCCGTCATCCCCTCGTCGAAGCGTCCCACGGAGCCTAGCGTGAAGAACGCGCCGCCGAGGCCCGCCACCATCCCGCCGAAGATCACGCTCCGATACCGCTCGAAGAGCACGCGGATGCCGACCGTGTCGGCGGCGAGCGGATGCTCCCCGACCGCCCTCACCCGGAGGCCCCACCGGGTGCGGAACAACGCGATGTGGATCAGGAACAGCAGCCCGAACATCAGGTACACGAAGGCGTTGTTCCGGAACAGGACCGGCCCGGCCACGGGGATCTCCGAGAGGAGCGGGATCTCGAACACCTGGAACCGGCCCGGGTTGTTCAGCGCCTGGTTCTCCTGCAGGATGCTCGCCGAGAGGAACGACGTGATCCCCAAGGCGAAGATGTTGATGACGGTCCCCGCGACGATCTGGTCCACGCGGTAGCGGATCGAGAGGACGGCCAGCACCCAACCCAGGAGCCCCCCGACGAGGACGCCCGAGATCAGCCCGGCCCAGAGGCTCCCCGAGGCGCTCCCCACGATGGCACCGGTGAACGCCGCCGCCAGGAACATCCCCTCGATCCCGATGTTGATCACGCCGGACCGCTCGCACAGGACGCCCGACAGCGCCCCGAGGGTGATGGGGACCGAGCGGAGGAGCGTGGAGTTGAGCATCGCGGTGAGATTCAGGGTGGCGCCGCGGGCCGCGTACACGAGGAGGGAGAAGATGAAGACCCCAAGGACGATTCCCAGGATCACGTAGGTCCGAGGGCCGAAGCCGCGCACGAGCTGGACGGCCCCCAGGAAAGCCATCAGGGCCGAGAGCGCGTACAGGGTCGCCTGGACCGGGAGGGAGAGGTCCGGGGCGTTCGCCCCCAGGGCGAAGGATGCGGTCTCTCCCCCGGGGGCCCTGGGGCCGAAAAACCCGGCCGTAAAGGCGGCCAGCAGCAGGAACAGGATCCCCAGCACTCGCGCCCTGCGGACGGAGATGCGGCCGGAGACGGTGGCGGCCGTGGCGCTCATCCGCTCCACCCCTTGGTGAAGACCTCCGCCCCCACCTCACGGCCCATGCTGATCCGGTAGATCGCCCGGACGAGCGAGGGCGCCGCGATGAACACGATGATCAGGGCCTGGATCACCACGATGATGTCCACCGGCGTCCGGGTGGCGGCCTGCATCGAGACCGCGCCGGCCTGGAGCATCCCGAACAGCAGCGACGCCGCGACGACGCCCAGCGGGTGTGCCTTGCCGAGCAGCGCCAGCGCGATGGCCGTGAACCCGATGCCGCTGGCGAAGCCGGGCGTCAGGAACTTCTGGAGCCCGAGCACCTGCGACGCGCCCCCGAGCCCGGCCAGGGACCCGGCGAGGCTCATCGCCAGGACGTAGGTCAGCCCCACGCTCATCCCCGCGTACCGGGCCGCGTTCGGGTTCGAGCCGACGGCTCGGAACTCGAAGCCCTTGGTGGTCCGGAAGAGCAGCCACCAGACGCCCCAGGCCGCCAGCAGGGCCAGGATGATGCCGAAGTGGACGCGGAGGAAGGAGCCCGTGATGCCCGGCAGCTCCGAT
>DASUTW010000306.1:0-2978 GCA_036374395.1 Actinomycetota bacterium | reverse complement strand
TCATCCACGACATGGGGAGCCTCAACGGCACGTACGTCAACCGCGACCGGGTGGACAGCACGCAGCTCGCCAGCGGGGACGAGGTGCAGATCGGCAAGTTCAAGCTCGTGTTCTTCATGGGGGAGTGATGGCGGGGAAGGAGCACCTGTCCATCGGGGAGGTCCTCGTCTCGCTGAAGCCCGAGTTCCCCGACGTCACGATCTCCAAGATCCGGTTCCTGGAGAGCGAGGGCCTGATCGAGCCGGACCGCACCGAGTCGGGCTATCGGAGGTTCTCGGAGTCGGACGTGGAGCGGCTCCACGAGATCCTGCGGCTCCAGCGCGACGAGTACCTCCCGCTCAAGGTCATCCGGGATCGGCTGGACCGGGGCCCCGAGCGGAACGGGCCGCGGCCGGCGGTGGCCGGGCCTCGCGACGAGCCGTCGCCCGAGGATGAGATGGCGCTGCCGGCCACCGACGTCCAGCTCACGCCCGAGGAGCTGGCGCAGGCCGGCGGGGTGGAGCTGTCGCTGATCGAGGAGCTGGAGTCGTTCGGGCTCCTTTCGTCGCGGACGGTGAGCGGGGTGCGCTACTACGACGGGGACAGTCTGGTGCTGCTCAAGATCCTCAAGGACTTCTTCACCTACGGCGTGGAGCCCAGGCACCTTCGGATGTACCGGCACTTCGCCGACCGAGAGGCGGCCTTCTTCCAGGCGATCATCCTCCCCGTCCTTCGTCAGCGGAACCCTGAGGCGCGGAAGGCGGCGTCGGAGTCGCTGAGCGACCTGGCGCGGATCTCGCGGCAGCTCAAGCAGGCCCTTCTGCGCGTGAACCTGCGCGAGTATCTCGGGAACGGCTGAACGCGCCCCTCGGATGCGACGGATCGTCGGAGCGACCCTGGCGGCGACCCTCGCCTCGACCACGCCGGCGGCCGGGCAGACGGGGCCGCCCCCGACCCCGGTCCCTCCGTTCGGGTCGCCCTCCCCGTACCCTCAGTCGCTGGAGACGCCGGCCCCGTCTGCCCGGCCGCCCCGCATCGAGGCTCCGTCGGCCGTCCTCGTCGACCTCACGACCGGCCGGGTGCTGTGGGAACGGCGGGCGGACCACCCGCGCCCCATCGCCAGCCTGACGAAGATCATGACGGTGCTCATCGCGCTGGAGTCTTCGGACCTCGACGACGTGGTCACCGTCAGCGATCGCGCGACGGCCGAGGAAGGGTCCGAGCTGGGGCTCGTGGCGGGGGAGCGGATCTCGGTGGAGGACCTCCTCTACGCGCTGATGCTGCAGTCCTCGAACGACGGGGCGATTGCGCTCGCCGAGCACCTCGGAGGGTCGGTGGATCGTTTCGCTCGGATGATGAACCGTCGGGCCCGCGAGCTCGGCCTCGAGGACACGTCGTTCACGAGCCCCCACGGCCTGGACGACCGCGGACGGTCCACGGCCCGGGACCTGGCCGCCCTCACCACCGAGGCCTTCACCCATCCCGCGTTCGTGCGGATCGCGCGCACCAAGGTCCGGGCCATCCCGGCGGCCGAGGGCCCGCCCCGCCGGATCCAGAGCCGGAACGCGATGCTCTGGCTGTATCCGGGGAGCGTCGGCGTCAAGACGGGCTTCACCTCAGCGGCCGGCTTCTGCCTCGTGGCCGCGGCCGAGCGGGACGGCCGGCGCTTCGCCGCCGTCGTCCTGGGCGGGCCCTCGGCCGCCTTCTCCGACGCCGCAGCGGTCCTGGATCACGGCTTCTTCACCTGGCGGGTGCGCCCGGTGGTCGAGGAGGGCGCGCGGCTGCAGCCGGTGTCGATCGACGGCCGCGACGTCCCCGTCGAGACCGGGGCCACGATCGAGGGGCTGGTGCGCAGGGGGCAGGGGGCCGTGCTTCGGTCCCTGCTCGATCCCTCGGCCGGCCTGCCCGTCCGGGCCGGCGACGTCGTCGGCGAGGTGGCTGCGATCGTCGAGGGGGAGGAGGTCGGCCGGGCCCCGCTCGTGGCCGCCGCCGACGTCGGGAGCCGGGCCCAGGCCCCCACCCTCCCGCCGTGGTGGGACGACGTCCTCGACTCGATCGCCTCGACCGTCCCGCGGTGGATCGAGGCCGTCCTCTGAGGCTCCACGGCTCGGGCCGGAGGCGCGGGTATGCTACGGGCGATGGAGGAGGGTGCGCGCGTCCTCTACCGGGAGGACGCGATCGAGCAGCGGGTCCGAGAGCTGGCCGCCGAGATCAGCCGCGACTACGCGGGCCGGGACCCCATCCTCGTCTCGGTGCTCAAGGGCGGCGCCTGGTTCCTGGCCGATCTCATCAAGGCCACCACGATCAACTGCCGCATCGACTTCATGGCCATCTCCTCGTACGGCGGGGCCGAGGAGAGCATGGGCGTCGTCCGGATCCTCCAGGACCTGGACCTCGACATCGGTGGCCATCACGTGATCATGGTCGAGGACATCGTGGACACGGGCCTCACCCTCTCGTACCTGCTCTCGACGCTGTCCTCGCGAGAGCCCGCCTCGCTCGCCGTCTGCGCACTGCTCGACAAGTCGGTGCGGCGGATCGCGCCGGTGGAGATCCGCTACCGGGGCTTCGACTGTCCCGACCGGTTCGTCGTCGGCTACGGTCTCGACCACGACGAGCGGTACCGCAACCTCCGGTGCATCCTCGAGGTGGAGCCCGAGGAGCTCCGGCGCGACCCGCTGGCTCTCGTGCCCTACCTCGATCGCCGCGGCTGACGGAACGGTTGCCGGTCTGCGGGACTGAGGATACAGTCGAAGGGCATGGTCGAGATGACGCTCGTCGGGGTCCGGGTGGAGCTGCCGGCCAACCAGCCGATCGTGCTGCTGCGTGAGACCGAGGGCCAGCGCTACCTCCCGATATGGATCGGCGCCGCGGAGGCCACCGCGATCGCGCTGGCGATGCAGGGCGTCACGCCGATGCGGCCCATGACCCACGACCTCTTCAAGAACGTCCTGGACGAGCTGCACGTGGCCCTGGAGAAGATCGAGATCACCGAGCTC